>JAGQVA010000016.1:0-13896 GCA_020438265.1 Bacteroidota bacterium | reverse complement strand
AAATCCATAAGGAGTAGGGGTAAGAGTAGCTGTCAGGATTAGGGAATCTACCGGACTTTGGCTGGGATAGTTTACAGGAATAATCCGGACGTGTTCATTATCAATTTTTTCAATGGAAATGACCTGATTTTCATAATCCTGAATGGAATCTGTATCTAAATTTAAAGATGCTGTTCCCCGATAAGTCCCTACAATATCTACTGTCAAATCTCCACCGGTAGGATCATTTTTGCATGCGAAAAAGGTCAGAAGTATTAGTAGAAAAAAAATAAAAGAATGTATTTTCATATATATTGATCTTTACCAATGGAAAACGTAAAATTTCTCCATAAAGCCTATAGCTGATCAATAAATTTTTCGGCTTCTGCTAAATGATGCGGTTTTCCCACATCAATCCAAATGGATTCATCATGTCGAAAAGCTTTAATCAAATGATTTTGAGCAAGACGTAAATACACATCAACAATGGAAAAAGCACCTTCTTCCTCCATCAAATCAAATATCTGAGGGCTGATAATATGCATCCCACTAAAGGCTAATACATTTCCTTCATCTGTTTTTCGGGACCATCTTTCCTCTCCTGTTTTGACATTTTTCCATCCACAGAGTTCATCGTTGTCATTGAAAACAAAATATCGGGAAGTATTGCGATTTCTTACTGCCAAAGTAGCCAGGGCTTTTCCATTAAGATGAGACTGATAAAAATCCTTAAGGTTAATATTAGAAAGTATATCTACATTCACTACTAAAAAGGGTTCTTCCCCAATTAACAGAGGTTTTGCCTTTTTTAATCCTCCTCCGGTTTCCAGCAAAAAATCACTTTCGTCTGAAATCGCAATTTGCAAACCAGGTTTATGGTAATGATTGAGAAAGGATTTTACCTGATCCGAAAAATGATGAACATTGACGATGATTTCGTTAAATCCCCATTTTTGCAGCCATTCGATTTTCCATTCAAGCAACGGTTTTCCTTTGATTTTCACCATTGCTTTAGGGGTATGATCGGTATAAGGTTTGAGACGTGTTCCCAAACCAGCTGCAAAAATCATTGCTTTCATAAAAGAGATGCTAATTTTAGTTGACCCAACCTTTTCGTTCCTGTTCGATATGGTTGAGCACGACATTTACATTGTATTTTTTCTCTAAATGGCGGGCCAGACAATCTGCGCTATAAACCGAACGATGTTGCCCACCGGTACATCCAAAGTTTACCATCAGGTGAGAAAATCCTCGTTCAAGATAATTTTCAACAGCATTTTCAACCAAAGAATAAACTCCACTTAAAAAGTCATTGATATTACTTTCTCTTTGCAAAAATGTAATGACTTCAGGATCTCTTCCCGTTAGTTTTTTATAAGGCTTATATCTTCCTGGATTATGTATCGCCCTGCAATCAAAAACAAACCCACCGCCATTACCAGAAGGATCTTCAGGAATTCCTTTTTTATAAGAAAAGCTGGTAATTTTCACCGTAAGGAAACGATTATCTCCAGCCTTTTCTCCATATTTTTTAAGAGGTTCCGATTCTGTAATTTGCTTAAAAACATCCAGTAGGGCAGGGACTTCAACTGGAAGTTCCATTTTAGACAAAATCCATTTCAGGTTTTCAATCGCGAATGGAATACTATCCAGGAAATAGGTTTTCCTTTCAAAAAATCCACGGAAACCATAAGCTCCCAAAACCTGAATTTGTCTGATTAACACATAGGAGTAGAAATACTGAATAAATTTATCTCTATCTATTTCTATGATTTTCCCAAGTTTATCCAGATAATGATCCAGGAGTTCTTCGCGAACTTCATGCGGAATATTGGCCTTGGCCTGGAAAAGAATCGAAGCTAAATCGTATTGCAATGCTCCTTTCCTTCCTCCCTGATAATCGATGAAATACGGAACCCCATCTTTTAGCATGATGTTTCTGGCCTGAAAATCCCTATAGATGAAATAATGACATTTTTCTTCCAGCAAATAATCAGCGAAGGTGTGAAAATCGTGTTCCAATAATTGTTCGTCAAAGTGGATCCTGGCCAACTTCAGGAAATAATACTTAAAGTAATTCATATCCCAAAGCATCGACTGTTTATCATAGCTGGCCCTGGGGTAACAAACACTATAATCCAGATCTCCACTGGCTTCCACCTGAAACCGAATCAGTGTTTCAATTGACTTTTTATATCGATCCGTGACTACATCAGGGAAAACCCCATTGACTCTGTGTTCATGCAAAAATTTAAATAGAGTCTGGTCTCCAAGATCCTCAAGGAGATAAATTCCATTTTGCAGGTCATCTGCATAAACATTTGGAACGGGAAGATTTTTCTTTAGAAAATGTCGGGTGAAACTGAGGAAGGCCTCATTTTCTTTGCGATCGTGGTTAAATACACCAATCGCTGTTTTGGTGGCTCCCGAAATTCGGTAATACTCCCGATACGAAGCCGACGGGGGAAGAGGATGAAATGAAGTATGTTCCTCTCCTGCCCAGGATTCGAATAGAGCGGTTAGGCGGTCTTTTTTATGTAAACTCAATGCTTGCCTTGTTTCAAAGGTGTAAAATTAATCATTTTCATTGATTTATTTTTAACTCCTAAAAGCATATATTTAGTCAGGGCAGGCGATTAATCAACCGAATTTCATTTTTTGACTAATCCAATCACATTGGGAATTTGCCAGAACTCTTCATTATCATCTGATTCAAAAAAACCAGTTTCATAACTTCCCATGACTCCTACAGTTTTCTTTGGATGTTTGATATATAAGGAGGCCTCGGGCCCACCTTCGAGATAAATCATATTGTATACATCCAGAGGCAAACGAAGTATGATGTTGATAAAATCTCTGACGGAATAGGGCGAACGGGAATGTATCATTAATACTCTTCCGGATTTATCCACCGCGATACAGGCAATACTCCATTTCTTCGGCTGCTGACTCCAGCGATTTTTCTGTTGACAATCAACCATACGAATACTTTGTGTGAAAGAGTGATATTCGTTTTTTAATTTCTCCCAATCCTGGCAGGTTCGATCGATAATTTGGAATGCTGGAACATCATCACGTTTTCTATTAAAAGCAATGATAGTATTGTCCTTGTTTAAATTTGGATTATTAACGAAAGAATAATTTTTCATATACCCGACATTGGTTCCATAATCCATCTGATACATTCCTGCATTGATAACTGCAATTAAATTCTGAGACTTAGCCCATTGAGGTGCCGTTTGGGGAGACGTTTTTAATTCCTTTGCACTAATAATTTTAAAGGAAAATTTATCCGGATCAATGCGCAGGATCTTTACTTTTGAGTCTCCAATCGAGGATTTTAAATGTCCTTCGGCATTTGCAAATTCCAAACCATCTTCCAGCTTTTCCCAGTTAATTTGGGTTTGAGAAAATGACCATTGGTGCAAAAAAAGAATGAATACGCTAATGAGTGTTTTTTTGTTCATGGTACTATTTGACTTGTTTATATACGTAATTCGCTGTTTGCAAATTGATACAAAAATAAACCCCTGGCAATTGCCAGGGGTTCCACTCGAATTTTATCAAGACTTACTTCATCATCGTTATCAGACCGCAACTTCCCTTTCGGTAGCAATGGTCAACACTTCGTCGTCCATAAGACGCTGAGCCAATCCGAGTGTTTTGGGAACTTCATAAGCAAAGAAAAATTTCATGGTATGAATTTTACTCTCGTAAAATTTGAGATCTTCTCCCTGAGGGTTTTCAGTCAACAGAATTTGCTTGGC
This sequence comes from Bacteroidota bacterium, assembly GCA_020438265.1. Classification (GTDB taxonomy): domain Bacteria; phylum Bacteroidota; class Bacteroidia; order J057; family J057; genus JAGQVA01. The sequence goes on along the minus strand of JAGQVA010000016.1, from coordinate 10,150 downwards.
TGTTGTAGCCTGTTTGAGCCATTGCCATGCAACTGCAATGGTACCAAAAAATTCCATGTATAAATTGGCATCAGAGAGGAATAATTCAATATTTCCTTTCATGGCAATTCCGATCAGTTTCATCGTTACTGACTGAAGCACCTGTAATTTTTCTTCCAGGATTTTTACATATTTGCTCAGTTCGGGGTAAGTTTTCGCTGCTTCAATATCCTTGTTCACTTCAGCGAATAAATACTTCACAGCTTTACCCTGTTTCATCGTAACTTTCCTTCCCAGCAAATCCATAGACTGAATACCGGTGGTTCCTTCATACAAAGGATAGATTCTGATATCGCGGTAATAATTTTCCAAAGGAAAATCTTTACAGAATCCACTACCTCCCAAAACTTGCAGGCCATTGCTTACAGAAACGATTCCCATTTCTGATGGGTAGGTTTTCACCACCGGTGTCAGTATTTCTAATAAGAGTTCGTATTTTTCTTTTTCTTCTCCTTCAAGTACTCTGGTATAATCCCAGTATTTTGCACATTCAGCTACCAGGCTAAATCCTCCTTCCACAATGGATTTTTGCAGAAGCAACATGCGCTTGACATCAGGATGATTGACAATCAAAGTCTGAGGTTGATCGGGATCTTTATCATTCAATCTTCGCCCCTGAGGTCTTTCATTGGCATATTCCAAAGATGCATAATAAGCAGCTGAAGCAATTGCACATCCTCCTAACCCAACCAGGATTCTGGCTTCATTCATTAGTTGGAACATATAGGATAAGCCTTTGTTTTCTTCTCCCACCAGATACCCCTCACAATCATCATTTTCTCCAAACATCAGATGCATAGCTGGAGTCCCTTTTTGTCCCAGCTTATGATAAATTCCTGCTGGCGTTACATCATTAAAGGTAAAATCTCCGTTTTCTTCAATTCTGTATTTGGGTACGATAAAAAGGGAAATTCCTTTTGTTCCTTTGGGAGCTCCTTCCACTCTCGCCAAAACCAGATGAATAATATTTTCAACCGCATCATAATCACCTCCGGAAATGAAAATTTTCTGACCAGTCAATCTATATTTTCCGTCGCCTATGGGTTTGGCAGTCGTCGTGATATCGGACAAAGAACTTCCTGCCTGGGGTTCAGTCAATACCATGGTTCCCTGCCATTTGCCAGCGAACATATTGGGAATATATTTTTCTTTATACTCTTCTTTGGCAAATGTCAAAATAAGATTTGCCGCCCCTGCGGTCAAACCGGAAAAACCCATCGCACCATTATTTGCTGCGGACATAATAAAACCTAATGCCACCGATAAAGCTGAAGGCATTTGCATTCCACCATACTCAGCCGGAGCACCTGCACCAATATATCCTCCCTCGGCCATCGCCTCTAATAAAGGCTTTACACTATGATGAACTTTTACCACACCATCTTCCAATTCAGGCTCATTCCGGTCCATATCCTCGTAAAAAGGGAAAAGGTAGGTATCCGAAAATTGCTTTGCTGCGTCAATCATCATATTGATCGCATCCTCATCATAATCTTTGAAGTATTCATAATGACTCATTTCATGAGCCTGGTGAACCCGATTCAAAGTGAATTTTAAGTTCTGTAAACTAACATACTTACTGGCCATATCTTTATGCTTTAATATGAAAATCTTGTCTAACAATAAAAAAACAGGAAAATATTATAATGTCCAAATTTTCCATGAGTTTTGTATGCTAGCATAACAAATTTTCTTTGAAAAGCATATCTGATAAGTCATTTTAAAGGAAAACTATTATCAGTCAACCAGCGAAAAGCCGAAAAACGCTTTTTTAAGCGAATAAAAAGATGTGAGGGATATTTATGTGTATAAGGGGCTATTATAAGAAACTGAATTATTTGTAAATAATTGATAGTCAATTGTTTAATTCAATTATTAGTCCCTATTTGTCGAAGGACAACATTTATTTTCAATCATTAGTCCGTAAAAGGGTGAGCATTCCATCAAAAACAGGCCCTATATTTTTTCTGACCTGCATCATTACTCATAAAGGTAAAATATAACCGATTCTAAGGTGCTTTTTTGCGAAAAAACAGGCATTGAGAATTGGCTGTATGATTCGTGGCACGGTTTTGTATGATGTATTATAAATATATGCGAATCATACGCTCGTTTTTTCAAAAAATCAATAGGCCAACCACTTATCCACACCCAAAATGATAAGTTCCTTAATTACTTGAAAATGAGCCTTCTAATTTCCACATCTATATTTTACAATTTGTGAAAAAAGACAAGTATGATGTGAATTAGCATTTCCACATGGTTCCGACTTATTCACATTTTGGTGGATAAACGATCATCGTGGATAAGTCAGGTGGATTATTCATCCTTTATCCACTTCGTTTCCCCAGTCTCAATCATTGTTTTTTATTCATAGTTTTATTTTTCCACTGAAACGTGGATATGTAGATAAGTATTAGAAAGTTCTTTTTTACTAAATATAATTATCAAAGAAATTTCTAATAGAAAGAATAAATAGTTTCAGTTCTGAAGTGCTTAAAAATTAGGCAGTTAATAATTTCTTCACTTTGTCTTAACATAAAAAATCCAAAAATAAATTTCTCCCTATATTTCCATTTTAGAATCCTGTGAGTATCCAAAAGGATTGTGGATATTGATATGATAAATGGTGGAGAATAGATTTTCCAAGCTTTTTCAAAAAAAGTTTTCCAACATTTCCACAGACCCATTACTACTTCTTATTTTTAATTTATAAAAAAGAAAGAATAAATAATTGATCAGATTGATTCGGTTGAGTTTATGAATTTTTAAAATCAATCTCCTGATTTTTGGGGTGAATGTGAAGAACAGTTTTTATCCGGGGGGATTCCGGAAAATCAGCTATCAAATTGATTCTCCATTACCTGGTATATAAATCGGGATGCTAAGGGAAAAGCCAGACTCCTTTCTTTTGCGGCTGAATAACTGTCTTGTTTTATACTTATCCCCAAATAGCGTTATGTGGAAATAATCACTTTTTTTCGTCTTTCTTATATTTAACTACTTGATTATAAGTTCATTATAACTACCACTTTCAAGTGAATTATTGTGGATAAATTTGTTGATAAGCAGATGGATTTTCCAAATGCTTTCGTATGGTCTTAAAATCTTCAGTCTTTCTTCGTACCTTTATCCCCCATTTTCAACTACATCTAGTTATACTATATATGAAGGGCACCAACGAGTCCGGACTGACCGATATTTCTAATCTCGGGGAGTTTGGTTTAATCAATCGGATTACCAAAGATTTCCCAACATTCCATCAAAATGTTGTGAAAGGGGTAGGGGACGATGCAGCAATAGTCGAAGAATCTGAAAATACCGTTCAGGTATATTCTACTGATTTGCTTTTGGAGGGAACACATTTTGATTTGGCTTATGTACCTTTGAGACATTTGGGCTACAAAGCGGTTGCTGTGAATCTCAGCGACATTGTCGCGATGAACGCTCATCCTTATGGAATTACAGTTTCTATTGCGGTTAGTAACCGGTTTCCAATTGAAGCTGTCGACGAAATTTACGAAGGAATCAAACTCGCATGTCAGAAATATGAAGTTGATCTCTTAGGGGGAGATACTTCCAGTTCAAGGTTGGGGTTGGTGATTTCGGTTACTGCTTTCGGGCGAGCCGAAAAATCCGAAGTGGTTTATCGTAAGGGAGCCAAGCCCAAAGATTTAATTTGTGTGTCTGGTGATATTGGAGCTGCTTATGCAGGCTTACTTGTTCTTGATCGCGAAAAATCTGTGTATCTCAAAGCACCCAATACCCAACCGGATTTAACCGATTACGATTATGTAGTTGGAAGACAGCTGAAACCAGAACCCAAACTCGGGATTATCAACCAATTAAAAAGTTTGGGATTACATCCAACTTCGATGATTGATATTAGTGATGGGATTGCCAGTGAACTTCATCATATTTGTGAGCAAAGCAATTGTGGAGCTACGATTTATGCAGGCAAACTTCCTATTGACTACCAAACAGTTAAAGTTGCTGAAGAGTTTAAAATTAGTCCGACCACATTTGCTTTGAATGGTGGCGAAGATTATGAACTTTTATTCACACTTCCCATCCAGGATTTTGATAAAGTAAAAAGTATCAGAGAGTTTACCATTATTGGCCATATCACTGAAGAACCAGGACAAATTCACGTAGTACTTGATTCTGGTGAGGTCGTTGATGCTGATGCATTAGGATGGGATCATTTTAAAGAATAAGAAAAGTAAGAATAGATTTTTATCAGCTTAATTCATTAAATCTTGAAATCAATTATCTCTTATAACGTCAATGGCATACGTGCGGCTGAAAGTAAAGGCTTGCTCGAATGGCTATCTGAAGAGGATCCTGACATTCTTTGTCTTCAGGAAACAAAAGCGCAGCCTGACCAGCTGGATGATAGCCTTTTGAAACCAGATGGCTATCACACATTCTGGTATTCAGCTGAGAAAAAGGGATATAGTGGCGTTGCCATTTTTACAAAAGAAAAACCGAATCATGTTGAGTATGGTTGTGGTATAGAACAGTTCGATCAAGAGGGGAGAGTCATTCGTGCTGATTATGATCATTTTTCTATTATATCAGCTTATTTTCCTTCTGGATCCAGTGGGGATGAAAGGCAAACTGTTAAAGAAGTGTTTTTAGATCAGTTTTATGACTATGTGCAGGAGTTAAAGAAAGATATCCCTAACCTGATTATTTCCGGAGACTATAATATTTGTCATAAAGAAATAGATATTCATAATCCGAAGGGAAACAAGAATAATTCTGGTTTTCTCCCTCATGAGAGAGAATGGGTTACTAAATTTTTGGATTCTGGATTTGTTGATTCATTTCGCAAAATTCACCCTGATACTCCAGACAAGTATTCATGGTGGACGTATCGGTTTGGTGCCCGAAAAAAAAATAAGGGCTGGCGGATTGATTATCACATGATTACGACTCCACTGGAGGCTAAATGTGTGGATGCAAGCATTTTATCTGAGGTTGTTCATTCTGATCATTGTCCTATTAAAGTTGTACTTGATGTGTGATCTGGGAAGTTTTCCTGCTAAACAGTTTGGTAAAAAGCATTCAACTTTCGATATTTATAAATAGGACAAATTTATCAACAACTTTGGAGGTCTCAATGCGTAATGAGAGTGGATTTCCAGAGGGGATATCATAGTTTTGACACAACGATAGTTTTTTTATATAAAGTCTCTATTGGTTTACAAAGGGGGTCGAAATATAAGACTTCCTGTCCTCTTTTAAATAAGCCCTCTTTCCGGGAGAAAATTTTATAGGAAGGAGTATTCACCGGCGAATGCTTGTTAGAGATATAATGCTATGAACCAAAATCAAAAAGTACTGGACCAAAGACTGAAGGAGTTCCGCAAGAAGTTTTACAAAGACAAAATTATCCGTGGATCCCTGATCTTGGCCTTGATTTTTAGCTCTATTCTATTTGTCGTTTTATTAAGCGAAGGAATCTTTGGATTCTCGACAACTGTCCGAACCTCGCTGGTTTTTGGACTGGGGATAATCTTTTTAGGTGTATTGGCGTATATGGTCGCCTGGCCTCTGGCCCAATTATTTAATTTATCCCAGACGATTTCAGATTTTCAGATTGCCGATATTGTGAAGCGAACTTTCCCTGAAATCAATGATAAACTGATCAATTTTCTTCAGCTTAAAAGAGAGTTTTCCGGATCGAATGCATTGGCGGGAGCTGCTTTGGATAGAAAGGCGGCTGATATTGCCCCCGTTCAACTGAGTTCCGCGATTAACCTTCAGCTCAATCGGCGTTATCTTTGGTTCCTCATTATTCCTGTTCTTTTATATCTCATCACTTATATTGCCAATCCTTCTTTTCTTTCTTCAAGTGGGCATCGTTTGCTTAATTATAATACTGCTTTCACGCCTCCCCCTCCCTTTAGTATTAATATCCAGGAAATCCCATCAGATTTGGTTTCTGGACAGGATTACACAATGAAGATCAATGTTAACGGCCCAGAATTGCCTTCTGAGCTGTTTATTTTTATGAAGGATGATTCGGAAGAAGGTGGACAATTCATCGATTACAACCTAAATAAGACCTCTTCAACAGATTTTGAATACACACTGTCAGAAATCAAAAATGATTTTACTTTTTATATAGGGAACCCTGAAGTTAGCTCTGAAGCATACTCTGTCAGAGTCTTAAAACGTCCATTTATTAAAAATTTCAGTGTGCGGATTAATTACCCTGCATACACGAATCTCGGAAGTGAAAAACTCGAAGATAATATTGGAGACTTCAAGGTTATCAAAGGAAGTACGGTTACCTGGGAACTGGAACCTCAGGGGGATTTATCCTCAGCTGAGTTTGTAGGTATTTCACCTGATAATAAGTCCGAATTTAAAAAAGGAGATAAGGATAGCTACGCTATTACTCGTCGTTTGATGGAAGATCTTAATTACTTTATATCACTGACCAGTACCGATGATATTTCAAATATTGATACAGTTAAGTATAAAGTGAATGTTTTACAGGATCGTTATCCTTCTATTTATGTATTCTCCCCGAATAATGATTACCTGGTTGATCTTGATCCAGTCATGCCTCTTGACCTGGAAATAGCAGATGATTATGGATTCACTAAAATGAGCTTGTTTTATCGGTTTACGAAGTCAGGAGGAACCAGTGAGGTGTCTGAAACTTTTCGTGAATATTCCCTTGATATTTCTCCTTCAGTATTGTTACAACCGCTAAGTTATAGTGTAGATCTTACCCGCCTTGGACTTCAGGAAGGTGATGAATTGGAGTATTATATAAAGGTGTGGGATAATGACGGAGTCTCTGGAGCTAAAGCGACAACCAGTGCTACCTACAAAGTCGTTCACCCAACGCTGGATGCTAAATACGACGATATCAACGAAGCTCAGGATCAGGTAAAAGAGCAGCTTGAAAAACTTCGTGAAACCTCTGAAACTCTCAAAGAAGATTACCGGAAAATGCAGGAAAAACTTCTTGATCAAAAGAAACTTTCTTTTGACGATAAGAAAGAAGTACAGAGAATTATCGAAGAGCATCAGAACATGATGCAACAGATGGAGGAAGCTCAAAAGAAGTTTGAAGAGACGAAAGAGCAACTTCAGGAAAATCAGATGATTTCAGAGCAAACTCTTGAGAAATACGAAGAGCTTAACAAGTTCATGGAAGAGCTCGATAACCCTGAAATCGAGAAGCTTTTGGAAGAGCTTCAGGAGCGGATGGAGAATTTGAATCCAGAAGACATCATGAATAAGATGGAAGAGCTTCAGATGAACGATGAGGATTTGCAGGAGTCTCTGGAAAGAACGTTAGAGTTGCTTAAGCAATTGGAAGTTCAGGAGAAGATTGATGAGCTGAGAAACAAGCTGGACAATCTTGAAGCCAAGCAGGATATGCTCAATGAGAAACTGGAGCAAGCTGATTCCCCTGAAGATATGGAGAATGTTTCGGATCGGCAGGAAGATCTGAACAAACAGATGGAAGGAATCGAAGAGGATATCAAAGACCTTAAAGAGATGAAGGAGAATACAGAAACTCCCGATTCTGAAAATATGGAAGGGCTTGAGGAAAAGGCTGACGATACCCAGGAAGATATGGATGCCGCTTCAGAAGAGATGCAAAAGTCTGCAGAGGAAATGCAGGAAGGAGGACGAAAAAATAAAAAAGAATCTGAGCAGAGTAAACAAAACGCTTCTCAAAAACAGAAAGATGCATCTCAGAAAATGCAGGAAATGTCTGAGCAGTTGAGTTCCATGCAGATGAATATGCAGATGGAACAGGATCAGCAGAACCTTGAAAACCTGCGGGAACTTCTTGAGAACCTTCTTAAACTATCTTTTGACCAGGAAGATTTGAGAGATGAGGTTAAGGAAATTAAGCCTGGAGATCCTGCTCTGAAAGATAAAAGCCAGACCCAGAAAAAGCTTCAGGATGATATGGGGTTGGTTAAAGACAGCCTTGAATCTTTGGCTAATCGCCTCTTCCAGATCCAAAAGTTTGTTCTGGATGAAAGCAAAAGCATTAACGAAAACATGCAGAAGTCTCAGACTTTCTTCCGGAATAAGCAAGTTCCCATGATTACCTATCATCAATCCACAGCTATGACCAGCATAAATAATCTGGCCAATATGCTTTCAGATGTGATGAAACAAGTGCAAGAACAGATGATGAATGCCATGCCTGGACAGGGGATGTGTAAGAAACCTGGTGACCAACAGAAGGCGAATATGAAGGGGCTTTCTGAGCAGCAGCAGAAATTGAATGAGCAGCTTCAGCAGATGATGAACTCCAAGCAAATGGGGAAAGACCAGCTTTCAGAGATGGCTGCAAAACAGGAAGCCATCAGAAAACAACTGGAAGAAGCCAAGAATAAAATGGAAAAAGAGGGGGGGAAAGCCCTTGGAGATTTAGATAAGATCATGCAGGATATGAAAGAAAGTGAGACTGAAATGATCAATAAACAGCTGACTCATGAGACGTTGATGCGTCAGCAGCAAATTCTAAGTCGTCTGTTGCAGGCCGATCAGTCGGTAAGAGAAAGAGAATTGGATGATAAAAGAGAGTCTAAAGCGGCGAGAGAATTAGATAGGAAATCTCCTGAGGAACTCTCTATTGAAGAATATAAAAACAAAATCCGACAAGAAATGTTGAAGTCTAATAAATTGGAATATTCCAATGATTTCCTCATTTTAATCGAGCAATACTTTAAAACCCTGGAAGAAGCTAATGAGTAGCAACACAGAAACCCAAAAACTGCTTCATCGGCAACTGGTACTGGATAGTGATCCTGATATTATCCATACTGTGGAAGCGATAATCGATGACATAAAATCCGAGCTTGAGTTCAAGGAGGATGTATATGGAAACGTGATGGTTGCCGTTACGGAAGCAGTTAATAATGCCGTTGTTCACGGTAATAAAGGAGATGTGAAAAAGAAGGTTCATATCGATTTAGAGATGAAAAACCAGTACCGCCTGATTGTAAAGGTTAGAGATGAAGGCTCTGGTTTTGATCCTTCTACATTACCTGATCCGACGGCTCCTGAGAATATTGTCAATATAGGTGGTCGTGGAGTTTTCCTGATGAAGCACCTTTCTGATAATCTTTCTTTCTCTGAAGATGGGAAAGAAGTGATGATGATATTCAATATTTGATGGAAAAAGTTATCTCATTCTTTTCTGAAGAAACATCTTTTCTACTAGATAATGAGGATTCAATCTATGATTGGATCCTCAATTTTATTAAGGATAAGGGGTATAAAATATACGAAATCAACTATATTTTTTGCTCTGACGATTATCTACTTGGGTTGAATCGTGAATATCTGGACCACGATTATTATACCGATATCCTTACCTTTCCTTATGAGGTTCCACTTGAAAAGACCCTGTTTTCAGATATCTATATCAGTGTAGATCGGGTAAAAGCGAATGCGGATGAGTTTCACAGTTCATTTGAAGATGAGCTTCATCGTGTGATGATACATGGGATTCTCCATCTTATGGGATTTGATGATCATAACGATGAAGATCGAAAGAAGATGAGAGATGAAGAGAGTAAGGCGCTTTTGCTTAGAAGAATGGTCTGATGTTTTGTACTACCAATTTCCTTGAGCACACACAAAATACAGGGCTACACCTGCTGACATTTGCTTTAAATGTTCCACGTGGAACATCTTTTCTTTTAATAATTTTGTAATTAAAGGAGATGATTCTACGTAAAGTTTAGACTTTTTTTCTCCCATTCTATCCCTGCCGTATATTTTATAGCTGAATTAAATATTCCTCTTTGGTGGGGCTGAGTCCACAGGTAGTACGGATTTAAGCGTTTATTAATGGATTCTCTATGTAGGATCTGTGTTATCTTTGGAAGGTTTTTAAAAAGTGTTTAGTAGTGAGCTATACTAAAAATGGATTTCATATTCCTGTTATGATAGCATCTTTGGATACTTTGTAAACTTTTTACCTTATTCTATATTCCCCTTTTAAAATCATGTGTGTTGAGATATTCTCTTCTTGTATCTCATCTCTATCATATGTCTTTTTGTCTTAGTTATTCTCTCTTGGTGAAACCCTTTAATCAAAGTGTTCCACGTGGAA
>JAGQVA010000178.1 GCA_020438265.1 Bacteroidota bacterium | reverse complement strand
AGTCTTCATCACCTTCTTCAGCCAATGGATTAAATGCGATATTCTGTACTCCGTGAATCTGGGTAACCATATCAATGCGGAAAATTTCCCGCTGAGTTCCTTCAAATTCGCTGCTCTGAGGATCATTTTGTTTCCACTCAGTCAATACATAGCGCACTTTTCTCGGCAGAGTATCACTGAAGGAAAAATCAGCCGGATCGGATTTCTCAGGCTGCTCGGTATGGGTAGTATAAAACAGTCCGTTATGATCGTACTCTGGATGAAAAGCAAAACTCCCCATTCCGGTTCCATGCCCCGGCGTATGCATAAAGGCTGGTTTCATCGCTGCCAAATCAAGAAACAGATGCGACTTTCCTTCTTCAATTTCATACAGCTTTCCTCGTAAATCATGGGCAAAAAGCCTTTGATTACCATTCCCTATCGGGAAAATTTTATTCACCCTGGCTTGCTGGCCTTTTGGTTCAGTAGGGGGTAGTTGCGCGAATTCTTTCAGGGTAAGCGTCAGGCCCGAAGGCTGAATTTTTGGCACAATTGGGTTTAAAACCAGTTCCCCCCATTCTGTGCGGGTAGGTGTATCAGGGCGTTCCTTACGTGTATGGATATAAGCCAGAACGGCGTCCAACTCTTCATCTGTAAGATGCTGATAGGGAGGCATGTACTGTTTGTATTGCTCAAACAATTCTTGCCCCCTTCTATCTCCGGACTGAATGACTTCCACCGGGTTGCGGATAAAATCCTTTAGCCATTGTTCGGGCACTTCCCTGGTAACTCCCGCCAGATTGGGGCCAATACCGGTAGTCCGAAAATTATGACAGGCGACACAGGTATTGTCAAAAATTTCATTTCCCTGAGCGATGACTTCTTTATCAGTAGAATAAGCAGGATTTTTTTGATTTTGGGAGGAACAACCTAACCCTAAATAACTGATGAGTATTAAGCTGTAAATCCAATAGTTTGAGGAGAGTTTCATAATCTTTTAGCGATAGGAGATTTCAATAAAATGTATAGTATATTTTCAGTCATTTTCAACTGGAATAAGATTCATAGAAGGGAGAAGAAATGGTTCAAAAATTTTGTCCATATTGTACTTCTTCGCTTGCTTTTTTGACAGCTGATGGCTCCAGGGAACACGTTTTTCATTGCTGGCACCAGGGCCTGTATTTCCAAACTCTGCGTAGAGAGTTGTTTTTTCTCTTTCAGGAGAAGACCAGTTGTCCCAGCCTTCCGGGCGAATATGCGGCCCCATTTCACAATTGATAAAGGCTGTTTTGGCAAAATCCCGCCAGGGACGTCCTAAATAAACTTTGTCCACTCCCGGGGCTGCGGTTAATTCACAATCCAAAAACACAAAACCAAAATTCCGCCCCTCAGGAGTGCTCGCTGCTGTGATAAAAGAATTGCTTTTGCTATGAATCACACAGTTTTTGAATAATGCGGTAGCGGCTCCAAAAATAAAGTCCGTCGTTCCTTCGATATAACAATCCTCGTAATACTGCCTGGAATTAGCGCCATCGGCATAAAGGGTATCCTGATTGCCCAGCATTCGGCAATTCACAAAAACTGCCCGGTCGGCTTCTACTGACAAGGCTACCGCCTGCCCAACTTCTCCGGCAAAGTTTTCGATGGTCAGATTTTCAGCCCTGAAATTGTCGCCCTGCACCAAAAGTGTATAGGTATGAAAAGTGCTGTTGCGGGCCCGGTTGATTTTTTTGAAATGATCATCCCAGCGAATGATAGTATTCTCCGGGTTTTCTCCCTTGAGGGTCAGGTTATTATTCCACGCATGAACTTTCACCTTTTCCTGATAAACACCCGCTTTGATAAAAATCGTGATGGGTTTATCGGGAAAGGATTTGGTATTGTCAATCGCTTCCTGAATAGAAGTAAAATCTCCACTGCCGTCTTTGGCTACATAAATCTCGGTTTTATACTGAGCGAAAGCAGCCAGATGCCAAAGGAATAAACAAGTAATAAGTAGTCGCATGGTATTATTTTTCAATTCTAAACCAGTCATAATCAGCATATCCGCCATCATTATTGTGATCAGGTCTTATGCAAAAAATCCCCACCTTTGCCCCAATCCATTTTCCTTCTCTCGCTTTAAATTCCTTTCCAATATCTGTGTATTTCTTGCCGTCAGGACTGTATGCAAACTGGCAAAGACCGCCTTTTTTGACTTTAACCCGCAGCATGATTTCATTGTTTTTAAGAGGCACACTTGCTTCCACACTTTCAGGTTTGCCGTTTTCTGCTCCGATGCAGGTTACTTGTTGTAGTACCAGTTTATCTCCCTGTTGCTCCAAAGCGAGATAGCTATAATCACGCCCCATAATGACCAGCCCTGTTTTTTCTCCATCGAAATGATGATGGAAAGTAAGTTTTGTCGTCACTGTAAAAGTCTCGGCAGGCATTTTTTGAAGAAGGAGATTAGGCGCATCCCAGAGGTTTTTGATATCAGGCATAATGACCGGATTCATCCGAAGGAAACCATTGGGAGTAGGAAACATCCAGGTTGGCTCAGGATTGGCCTGCCATTGCCACTGAAGGCCAAGATGAGGGGTGTTAAATTCGTCAGAAGTCTGTGGAACTATGGAAGGATAGATTTTTTCGACATCAGGCTTTTTCCAGCTTGCCACAGGTTCTCCGATTCCGTCTTTATTCTTGTCTTCACCAATCATTAACCAGTCATTTTCCCACCTGGCAGGCTGCAAATGCACAATTCGTCCGTAAGGTTGCTTTTCCTGAAAATGAATAAACCAGTCATCCCCATTGGCCAGTTCTACCCAGGCTCCCTGATGCGGGCCGTTGATATCGGTATTTCCCTGATGCAAAACGATTTTATCCTCATAAGGGCCAAATACATTTTTTGAGCGCAAAACCGTCTGCCAACCAGTTGCCACTCCTCCGCCCGGAGCCAGAATATAATAATAGCCATTCCGTTTGTGCATTTTGGTTCCTTCAATGGTCGGATGATTTTCATGACCGTCAAAAACTATCACTCCATCGTCCAGCAAGCGTGAAGCGTCAGGAGCCATTTCATGTAGCACAACAACACTTTTCACACCTGCGCGGCTTCCCGCAAAAGCATGCACCAGATAAGCCTTTCCATCATCATCCCAAAAAGGGCAGGGATCAATCCAGCCCTTCGCAGCTTTTACAAGATGAGGAGGTTCCCATTGGCCAGCCGGGTCCTGGGTTTTGCACATGTATATCCCAAAATCAGGATCGCCATAAAAAACATAAAACCAACCACCATAGTAACGGATAGAGGGAGCCCAGACTCCATTTCCATGTTGTGGTTTGTCAAATACATCGGCAGGTGGCTGATGCAGAAACACATGGTTAATGATTTTCCAGTTTACAAGATCCTTTGAGTGTAATACCGGAAGTGCTGGCGCACAATTAAAACTGGAAGCTGTCATGTAAAAATCGTCCCCTACCCTTACAACATCAGGGTCAGAATAATCAGCATAGATAACAGGGTTTTTATAGGTACCGTCTCCATTATCGGGTTCCCACACCTGAGCGATAGCAGGTATTTGAATGGAAATCAAGAAAAGAAAACAAACAGATCTTATTGGAAAAATCACAGGTAATGAGTTTAAATGTATATTCCTCTAAAAGTAAATGATACATTCTACCTGCAACCTTCATTAATTATATATCTCATAGCTATTTTTAACAAACCTCGTTGTCTTTTCCGACTTATTGTAAAAAAAAGATATTTAATCGTTATTTATTGAATACCCGATCCTTCGATCACGTGTTATTTTTGAAATAATCATCTGGATCATTCTACCAAACACTATTACTCATGAGATACCTTCTTCTCTTTTTCGTACTGTTTTTTCTCGTTAATGACACCTTCTCACAGGAACTGGATGTTCTTCCGGCTAGTGGCCGCAACGAGTTGTTTCACACGTTTTTAATGCAACGCGGAACAGAACTCTGGGATGAGCGAAGGGATTCGGTCGCTTCTGCGCTCACTTCGCAGCAAGCACTTCTTGAAAGACAAAGTCAATTGCGGGCAGATTACCTTTCTCTGTTAGGAGACCTGCCGGAAAAAACGCCTTTAAATGCGGTCGTAGTTGATACCATTCAAAAGGATGGCTACCGGATTGAGAGACTTCATTTTCAAAGTCGTCCGGATCACCATGTTACGGGTAATTTTTATATCCCGGATTCGGGCAGTGCACCTTTTCCAGCTGTGCTGATTATGTGTGGGCATTATCCGGTAGGAAAAGCGATTAATCTGTACCAGGATCTCAGCGCGCTTTTCGCGACCAATGGAATTGCAGCGCTGATTGTTGACCCATTCAGTCAGGGAGAACGCAACCAGATCCAGGACCCAAACACAGGAAACCTGGTCTTTGCCGGTCAAAGCGGAACTTCTGCGCACACACGGCTGGATGTGGGTTCTATGCTGGCAGGCGGAAGTGTAGTTGCTCATGCTTTGTGGGACAATCATCGGGGAGTGGATTATCTTTACTCTCGCACTGATGTGGTGGACACGACCCGAGTAGGTTGCACAGGTAGTTCTGGTGGAGGTTCGCAGGCGACCTATCTTGCTGCTTTTGACCAGCGTCTGAAAGTAGCTGCTGTGAATAGTTTTTTGATGAATGAGGAAACGCTTTACAGCACAATTGGTCCACAGACCGGTAGTCAGAATTTATCTTATGAAGGTGCGCATCTGATTGACCATCCGGATTATGTTACCATGTTTGCCCCAAAACCTTTTATCATTTTGGCTGCAACTCAGGACTTTTTTGATATTGACGCGACCAAAGAGACTTATAATGAGGCAATGAATGTCTACACCGTGTTAGGAGCGCCAGAGAAGATTGGTTTTTTCGAGGAAAATGACGAACACGGATATTTACAGCCCCGCAGAGAAAAGGCCGTTCAATGGTTCCGCACCTGGTTTTATAATGATACTGCGTCTATTTCAGAACCTGCTTTTTCGCAGGTTTCTACTTCGGGATTATGGGCGACTTCTACCGGAGAGGTGACTACTGAGTTTGCCAATGAACAAACCGTTACCGACCTGAATGTAGCCATGGTCGATTCTCTGGCTGATCATCGGGCAGATTTTTGGGCACAGAATACAACTGATTCTTGCCTGAATAAAGTGCGGGAATTGATCCGCCTAGAGAGTTATGATCCTGTTCAGGTGGAAGAAACAGATACCATTGATCGTGGAGATTATTCGATTATTAAATTGAAAATTAATAGCGGGGATCATGTTCCTGTAACCGGGCTTTTATTCATCCCGGATAGCCTTTCCGGTCCGGCTCCGGCAGTCGTTTATGTAGATGGACGAGGCAAAAAAAGAGACGCTGACCCAGACGGAGTGCTCGAACAATTATTTGTTGATTCCGGGAAAGTGGTTTTAGCAATTGATGTGAGAGGATTTGGAGAAACGGAAGATAATTCAACCAAAAACGAAACCAAACACGGGAACAAAGAACACCGCAACGCCGTCATTTCCGGTTATATCGGAAAAACCCTGATTGGGCAAAGAGTCGAAGATGTGATGAAGGGGTTGGATGTGATTTATTCCAGAATGGAAGCAGACACCAATGATATCACCCTGATTGGAATCAGTCGCTCAGGCCCTGTGGTGTTACACGCTGCGGCTCTGGACAATAGGGTCAAAAAGACAATTATCCGCAACTCATTTGAGTCCTGGGTACCTATGGTAGGGAATCCTACTCAGTTGAATAATCTGACACACGTTGTTCCATTTGCCTTGAAATATTATGATCTTCCGGACCTGGTGAATGCTTTACCTTCCAACTCTGTACAGTATTTTGAGGATGTTTATTCAGTAGGAATTGAGGATGAATTTAATGCCAGACAGTACGGCTTTCTCGAGCAAAATTATCCCAATCCGGTTGAAGGAGCTACCATCATTCCTTATGAATTAAAACAATCGGGAGAAGTAGTGCTTAACATATATGATTTGCAGGGGAGAATACTTTCAAGTCTTCCTCAGGGGCGCAAAGTTGCGGGAGCACATCAGTTGGAATTTCATACAGAAAAACTGGCTGCGGGACAGTATTTCTATCAGTTGCGGGTAGATGATATTGCTTTGGGAAGTCGGAAGATGATTGTAAAGGAATAGGGGTTAAATATTGGAGATAATAGACTTTCCAGGTTTTCAAAAACAGTATGTGTTTAGCTCATTTATTTTCTCCTCTATTCGCCGCTTTAAAAAACGGCTCAATAAGGATGGAAACATTTATGCCATAGGCACATGAAATGTCCTCTTATATTGAACCGCTATTTTAATACGGTTCAATAAGAGGCAGAATGTAAGTGCTAAACACATACCCAAAAACCAGGAAGGTCTCATCTTTTAAACTTCAACCACCTCCCTGGCCTCAGAACCAACAAAAATAATTAACCAGGCCTTCAGGTCTTGCATTTTCTGAAGCTCTTCATGTTGAAGATACGCTTTAAGCTGGGCAATCCCTTTCGATTTAACATCACCCAATTTATCGGATTCCGATTTTTTGAGGTATTTTAATTCAATGGCAAAAGTAAAGTTAGGCTCTATGGGAGGACGTTTTTTCAAGAGAAGGTCTACATACTTTTTTTCGGACTCATATTCACTTTTGATCGTGTAGATTCCAGTAGTATATAACAAAGAGGTAAAAATTGTTTTAACATGTTTTTCATTAAATCCCATGCTATCGCGATTAGACAAAGCTGAAAGAACTGCTTCAACCGCCTCAATAAATGGTGCCGGATTATTTTCCTGAGCCCATTTTATCACCCGCTGGCGAATCCTTAATTTATCACCTGATAATTGGGCTCTTTGCAACATGATTTCCCGGAAGTAATCAAAATACAACTCACCGATTACATAATTAGGCTGATGAAATATCAGGCCATCAAGATCCCCTTTTTTAATCGTAATCATTCCCAGGTAGAAAAGCATACTGATAAAATCGTCCCGATTAAAATTTCTTTCAAAGCTATATTGTGTAGTCAAATTTGCAGAAACTTCCTTATTTTCAACTAACTCTTCAATCACATCATAATGCTGTTCATCCTTTTCACCTATCCGGAATAGTCGATGTAACTTTCCATAGTCAGAAGCAATATTTGTATCTAAAAGCGTTTTGGGATAACGTTTGATTTTCTGGTACTCAAGGGCAAAATACATGACCATATCCGGGTTGTAAAGCCTGCGGGGCGCATCTTCATTAAATAGATAGCCATTATACCATTGCTGAATGTCATACATTACATCAGGTAAATCTTCAGAGGAAATCCCGATATCCAGCATCAGTTTTTCGACCTCTTCAGTTGTAAATCCCATTAATTCATGGAGATTCAGGTCTGTGGTTAAATTTCGTGCAATGTTAAAACCAGAAGTAAAGCTATCAAGGGTAATCGGGGAAACGCCCGTTATAAAAATACGGTCTATAATACCAACTCCCGTCCCGGTTTTTAGAGCTTCATAAAACTTTCTCACATAACCATTCCGACTTACAATACTCTGATAATCATCAAAATGAAAGGCGAGAAGTTCATTGGCAAAATGGTCATACTCATCAATTATTACATACATTTTGTTTGATAAACCCTGTCCTTTTACATACTCAAAAGCTATCTGAAGTGCTTCATTCGCGGTCTGAGATTTATTAATCCGTTCTTCATCAAAATTGGGAAGCTGGGTTTTATATGTTTTACCAAAGATTCTAAGATCTCTTTTAACATTATTAAGAAATCCTTCAAAAGTACTTTCCAAAGTTTGGGTTAAGATTCCACTAAAGTCTAATCGAAGAACCAAATAATGATTTGCCTGAGAAGTGGGATGTTTTCCGATATAATATTTCCCAAAAATAGAGTCAAACTGATCTTTATATTCAATCCCATAATAATGCTGGAGAGTAGATATCCATAGGCTTTTACCAAATCTACGTGGACGCAGGAAAACAATATATCTTTCACCAAGGTTCTCTATTCTTTCCAAATAATGAGTTCTATCGATATAATAATACTCCTGTTCAATCAGGCTGGAAAAATTACTCGTACCGTATGGGATCTTTATCATAATTCAAAAATAAACATTTTTGCCGTAGATTGTAGGGTTTATCAGTGAACCAGAAAAGAAATAGTAAAACGATTTTACCCTTCTAATTTATGAAAATTCAACTTCTACTAATCATGATGATTGGCGTTGGACTGTCTTATGCCCAACCCTCTTACAAAGAAATGATGTATGACCCCAGCGTCAATTTTTACGATGTGGTCAAAGCTGCTGAAGCTTATTTTGAAACCCACGGCACAGGCGAAGGTTCTGGCTATAAGGGGTTTCAGCGTTGGAGATCTGCCAACGAATCCAAATACTATCCCACAGGAGACAGAAGCCTGGTTGATCCTTATTTTGTGGAAAAAGCTTACTGGGCCTTTCAGAGTCAGCCAACACATATTACCGAGTCTGTCTTTGAAGGCGGATGGCGCGACCTTGGGCCTTATGACGCCAATAATATTACTTCACACTATTCACCCGGAATCGGAAGGGTGGAAAGTTTCTGGGTAAATCCCGCCAATGATCAGCATATTTATATGGGATCTCGAAGTGGTGGTTTTTGGCGCACAACTGATGGGGGAAATACCTGGCTGAATTCTACGGATACGTTGCCTGCCTCGGGTGTCAATACAATGACTGTTGATCCTTTGAATCCCAATTCAGTTCTGATCAACGTCCAGAACGCGCTGAATAATGCCTCCCATGGTCTCTATCAATCGGCTGATGGTGGACTGACCTGGACGCAATCCAATTTTAATCCT
>JAGQVA010000177.1 GCA_020438265.1 Bacteroidota bacterium | reverse complement strand
CATTCCACAACTTATGCCAGAGAATCAGGAAAATCTAAGTGTTTGATTCTCCCTTGCTATACTGAGGTGTGCTGGGAAATAGGCAATAAATCTTTTGAGTTTAAAGAATAGAGGGTAAATTCATCAATCATTCTTTTGACTTATATCTTATGAAAAAGCTATTACTACTGTTCCTGTTAAGTGCCGCAGCTATTGTATGTGCGCAAACCCCATCTCTTCAGAAGTCTCTGCCATTAACTGAGGCCAAACCTAAAGAAGCAGGGGTTTCTCCTGATCGTCTGGCACGTATCGATCAGATGTGTAAAGACGCTATTGCTAATAATGAAGTACCCGGAATTGTGGCTCTGGTAGCCAGAAAGGGAAAAATTGTCTTTCACGAGGCTTATGGAATGGCTGATAATGAGAGCAACCGGAAAATGAAAAAGGACGATATTTTTCGTATTGCTTCTCAGTCAAAAGCCATTACCTCAACTGCGGTCATGATGCTCTGGGAGGAAGGGAAATTCCGTTTGGATGATCCTGTTTCCAAATATATTCCTGAATTTAAAAATCCTCAGGTGCTGAAATCTTTTCGTTATAGCGATACGAGTTATACAACTGAACCTGCCAAAAGGGAAATTACCATTCGCCATTTACTGACACATACTTCCGGACTTGGTTATGGAGTGATTGACGGAGATGAAAGATTTCGGATGATGTATAAAAAGGCTGGTATTACGGATTTATTCACTACCGAGGCAGTTACGATTGAAGAAAGTGTAAAAAAACTGGCGAAACTGCCATTACATCACCATCCGGGAGATGCTTTTGTGTATAGTGAGGGGCTGGATGTTCTGGGTTATTTTATTGAAGTGGTTTCCGGAATGCCATTCGATCAGTTTTTGCGAAAGCGACTTTTTGATCCTTTGGGAATGGATGATACCTGGTTTTATTTGCCTGACAATAAAGGCAAACGACTCGTATCGGTTCAAAAGCCTGACGGAGATCAATGGGTGCGTTTTCCTGTTACTTTTTATGATCCTGCTTATCCAAAAACGGGTTCCAAAACTTTCTTCTCCGGTGGAGCAGGCCTTTCCAGTACAGCCAAAGACTATGCAACCTTTCTGCAAATGTATCTGAATGGAGGCGAACTAAACGGAGTACGCATCCTCAGCAGGACTACCGTCCAGTCTATCATGGGCAACCAGACCGGAGACAAATGGGGCGGCCCCGGGAAATATTATGGCCTTGCCTTTGGAGTTGTAACCCAGGAAGGACAGGATGAGGGAGGAATCGGCAGTGTCGGCACCTTTGATTGGGGCGGATATTTTAATACGCAGTATTTCGCTGATCCTCAGGAAGATATCATTGGTATTATTATGAAACAGACCCAGGGTACGAATGGCGACCAGACGGGCTGGAAGTTCCGGCAGTTGGTGGGGCAGACGGTGGATGATTGATTATAAGTCTAAAGACCTTCCAGGTTTTCGAAAGCCTGGAAGGTCTGACTACAGTGAAATACAGTGAAAATGATTGTCTATTGCTTATTCCAAAGCTGATTACTCCCATCCCCAAACTTAAACAATAGTCTTCCCGGTTCGGTGTAATAATTGGCGTAAGGGTTCCATGAGCGACCATCCTGGCTAACGTAAATGATGCTGTTTTGTGCTTTCCAGTAAGCACGGACCATATCGTTGCTTTGTCCGGTATCACCACTGGTAGAGCCCCAGGAGTTGTTACCTCCAGCCATAACGCGTGCATTGCCGTAGAGATAAGTCCCGTCAGAATTAATCTTCATGAAAACCTGTGTAACAGATGAAAACTGCCCACTGATATAGGTTTCGGTGTGCTCCCAGGTCCCAAAAAGGCGTGAGTCAAGTTCTGAAGGATTGACGGAATGAGGCTGGCTGGATGATACATTGGGTTTTGTTTGAATGGAAGACGATACTTTTGTAAAGTAAAAATCCAGTCTTTCAGTCTGCCCGTTATTGGGGTTGGGAAAAGTCAATATGAGATGCAGATTTTTTCCGGATAAATTGGCCTCGTAGTCCATGACACCACCAGCCTTGGGATCAGAGAATTTACCCGTACTTTTGTTTCCGCTGATTTTTCCTTCGAGTTGGTAAATATATCCTTCCGCATCAATTTTTCCGCTGATATTGGCGCCATTTGATTTCAGGGTTAAAGATACGGGCGTCTCATTAATTGTACCTGTGTAAGTGCCGTCGAAAGGGGAGTCCATCATATTGAGAATATTAGATGAAAAGATGTCATTGGTGCAGAAAAAACCAATAAAAAGCATCAAAAAAAGGTGAATGTAGTGTTTCATATCTATAGGTTCTTTAAAGGAGAGAGAACGTTACTTCAGCTTCGAAAATTTAATGTAAACATAAAAAAAAGCAGGAAAACCGTTTATTGATTTTCCTGCTTTCATGCGTGTATTTTATAAGGTATTATCTTTTCCCGATTTGCTGATTTTCTTTTCTCAGAATAACTGAAAGCTGGAAAGCTTCAGTCAAAGCCTTTCGGTCTTCGCTATCAAGGATTTCCTCTACAGTAACTCCTTTTTTGCCAATAAACCGAATGGTAATTTCCTGCTCGGGATTGCTTTTGGCAATGGCTTCAAGGATTCCTTCATCTCCGTAGTTGCTATAGTAATTTACCTCGAAAGTTTTACCATTTCTCTTTTGGGTGCGATGGTCATCAGAGGTCAGCTCTACCTTACGGCTTTTGATTTCTTTATCTCCGACAACTGCTTCGATATATTCATGATCGATTCCGTGCTTGGAGTAATAATTACTGCACAGAGAATAGTATCCGGTTTTGTTGACGTCTGCAAAAAGCGTCCGGCGCTGTGGCCAGGTATTTCCCCATTGTTTGTGGTGATACCAGCCTGATTTTTCATTGAGTTCAAACAAACTCTTGATATTTTGAATGTCTTCTTCTGTGTATTGGATAATGTTTTGCTGAGTGGTGCTATTCATCGAAGCCTTGATGATGGTTGAATCAGGAGACGGGGAAGTACGTTCGGTACATGAGGAAAGGGCAAAAAACGCACCCAGGCCCACCAGGGCCATCATTTTAGTAGAGGAGGAGAAAATTTTGTGTAGGGGCAAGCAAGTAAATCTGTCAAAAATCCAATAGGCTAACTTCATTATTTTGTAGACTATTCAGCGATCATATGTACATCTGCTGAGGGTGAATGATAGATATAATTTACCTACGAAAACGTTTTCGGCCAACCTGTTATGCGCAGACAGTTATTTTTTCAGGGTGAAATATCCGCATCTCGGCTCAATCGGAAATGGTCAAATTTTCACAACAACCTTACCAATTGTCTTGCCTTTCTGAAACAATTTTATGGCATCACGGAGGTCTTTATAGGGAAAAGTATGGCCTACAAGTGGAGCAGATAATGACAGATTTTCTATTTCCGCCAGAATCTCATGCATAATCTCTACCCGTTCATAAAGATGGATTAGATTAAAGGCCATCAACGATTTATTGAGATTGGTGAGGTTTTGAATGTCTAATTTGGGACGACGCAGATACAGGTAGAGAAGGCGCAGATAATTGGGGCGGTCGCCAGGTGATCCGTATTGAGCCGAGCCATATACGACCATTCGTCCCATAGGTGCGAGTACATCAAACCCCTGAGAGAGAATTTCCCCTCCAATACACTCCATAATCAGGTGTAATTCTTTTCCATCCAACGCCTGAATCAGATCTTCCTTAAAGGATTTTGTTCTCACAATTCCTTTATCATACCCTTCCATTTCAAGCAGTTCCAGTTTGTATTCACTACCCACTGTACCAATGGTATAAGCCCCCATCTTTTTGGCAATACGATTAGCCAGGATGCCTACGCCACCGGCAGCACTGTGAATCAGGACAGTTTGGCCAGCTTTAAGGGCTCCCAGGTTTTTCAGGCCATAATAGGCCGTCAGGACCTGTACAAGATATGCGGCCCCTTCATCAAAAGACCAATCCCCGGGAACAGGAATCAAATACCGGTAATCGGTATTGATATGACTGGCATACCCACCAAATCGTGTAACTCCCATGACCCGATCGCCGGGTTTTACAGTAGTAACGTTTTTGCCAACCGTATGAACCACTCCGGCATATTCCAGGCCAGGAACAAAACTTCCTTCCGGGGTTGCGCTGTAGAGACCATACATGGCGAAGATATCGGCAAAATTAAGCCCAATGGCTTTAACTTCCACACAGACCTCTTGGTCGGAAGGGTGAGGAAGGGGTTCTTCCACTAAAGTCAGATGGGCAATAGAGCCTGCCTTGGGCATTCGGTAACAGGAGCGTTGGAGCAACATAGATGGCTTTTGGTAGCAATATGCTGCCTTTTTGGGTTTTATCAAACTTGATGGGGGGTGGGTTTAGACCTTCCAGGTTTTCGAAAACCTGGAAGGTCTGATCAATTCCCCTCTGCTACCAGCAGATCTCTACATCCTTTGCCTTGCGGGAGTGAACTGCGATTTTCTTGACCTCTCTGGTTTCAGGATCAAAGGCAAGTCCCAACGCCCCATACTTTCTTTTGTACAAATACTGAATATTATCTGGAAACATATTTCCCCATTCATCTTCGGACTCATCAACCGGGATAAGATCGGGTTTTCCCAGTATCTCTTCTACTTCTTCGATCGTTTTGCCTAATAGATTCTGGCTGATTTTTCCGTTAAATCCTAACCTGACTTCGATGTAATCATTTCCTGTGTAGAAATAAAAATCGTGGTTGAGGAAAAAAACGCCTCCGTTGCAATTGATGCTTTGTCCTTCTTCTGTTTCGCCGGTAAAGCAGGGAAATTTTTTCTTTACTTCATCCATAGAAGCGGTTGGTGAAACATTATTGAACGTTCCTTTTTCCAGATCAAGGAAAAGCGATTCTCCGTCACAATCACTACTGCCAGAGCGTGAATCTTGCTGCTGATTGACCGACTCTACCAACCAGTTTACCAAAGCGCTGGTCGCAGTGGGAGTTTCACTGACGATCCAGGTAGCGTAGGTTTCAGATATTTTCCAGTGGTTGCCCATATATTTCAGCGGCTTTATCAGAACATAACCGAGAAAATCGCGCAGATCTTCTTCCGTGGACTTTTCCATGGCGTCAAATAATTTCATTCCGTCAAACCTTCCTCCTTCAACCAGTTGATTTTCCATTCCTTGTCTGACCATTTCCTGGGCCACAAAGTGAATATCTTCTACATAAGTTTTAATGAATTCGTCAGATTTTTCCTGATTGTCATCCTGAAAAAATTCATAAAAAGTATAGGAATTTTCTCCATAAACATCAGTGAAAAATATATTCATCCGAGCCAATTCATAGCAGGTACTTTTTTCTCCTGCCTTGTCTTTATTCAGTTTTAGCCCAACCAAATCTCCCACATTGCCCCAGCCTTCAAATGCATCAGGATAAACCCGGGCCTGAATACCGTTTTCCTTAATCCGGGTGGGAATAACCTTACCAAAAACCTTGTTGTGTTCAGGATTTTCCTGGCTCCATTTTCCTATGATATGGCCTGTATCTTTAGCTGAAAATTCTATGAGCCCTTCAGCCCAAAGGGTTACATCCAGAAATTCAACATCTTCATTAATGACTTCATCAATCGGAATGTAGAGATATTCGTCTTTGACCTGAGCATGGACTGAAGTGAAAAGCAAAGTCAGGGTTGCCAGAACTGGCAATAAGGTTAAGAGTCGTGAGTACATTTTGTATAGTTTTGGGTGATAAATACGATTCTGATAGTAGAATCACGAATTGGTAAAAAAGATACACTAATGATTGAAAATTGTCTGCAAAAATATGGTTGACGCAACGAAATTCGCTTATTTTACCTCTAACTATCTAATACATTTCAACACACAAATACAATTATCACAATGAACAGAACGCTGATTTTTTTCCTTACCTGGTTTTCCTTAACGGGACTTCAGGCACAAATCCGCATTAGTGGGAGAATTCTGGATGTGGAAACAAAAGAACCCCTGGCTTTTGCTCAAATCAGGGCGCTTAATTCGCAATTGGGTACCATTAGCAATGAAGATGGATATTATACTCTTAGCCTCAGAAATACCCGGAATGATACCTTTGCAGTTTCTCATATTGGTTATGAATATTTTCGGATTCCTATTTCACAAATTTCCACGCCAGACCAATTCGATGTATTGCTTTCAGAAAGAATTGTTGAGCTGGACGAGGTAGTCATTGTTCCGGTAGAAGCTGAAGATTTGATCAAACAGGCTTTGGAGAGTATTGAGGATAATTATTCTCACAAACCGATGAATATGCAGGGTTTTTACCGTGAACTTATTTCCCAGAATGATACCTTTATTGAGTTTAATGAAGCCATTGTAGACATTTATAAATTGCCTAATGGAGTAGAAAAAACGACAGGTAATCAAATCAGACTGGTTAAAGGGCGCTCTCTTTCCGAGGAAAATAAATATGAAAATCTGCAATTGAATATGGGGGGAGGAGGACCCAACGCGGTAGTTTCGAGTCCCGTAGTTGGTGAAACCATCGGAGAGCATTTTCTTGATAAAAAAGCAATGAAAAGTTATGAGTTTACACTGGATGGAGTAACCTCTTATAATGACCGGGATGTTTACATCATCAGTTTTGATCAGGACAAAAAACTTAGACAAAAACTATATCAGGGAACGATTTATCTGGATGTAAAGACCCTGGCATTTGTTTCAATCAATTTTAAGCTCAGTGAAAGAGGAAAGAAATTCAGGCTGGGAAAAGTCATTGGAATGAAAGGGCGAATGGCCATGGCACTGGTAAAAGCTTTTGGGTTTGATTTTGATTATAGCGAAGAGACCGGAAGGCAGGATTTTGTTTATCATCGCGGACAATGGTATTTGAATTATCATCGCCATGATGTGCACGGGATCATTTATATACCTGAAAAAGCCTATGGAGGATACGAAGACGGGAGTTTTCAAATGAGTACTGGCTCAAATAAAGAAGACAAAAAATCTAAAGAAAAAGAAAAGGGTAAAGAGAAAGAAAAACATGCCATTAGAATCACAGCTTTGTATGAGATGGCTATCACACAAATGGAGCCGGATCGGGCAGAAAAATTTCCATCCAGCGAACAACTCGATAAAAACAAAACACTCCCTGAGCAGGCTGGCGAATACGACGAAGCCTTTTGGGAAAATTACAATTTCGTGAAGCCAACGGATTCTTTGGAAAAAATTGCTGATGACATGAAAGGTCGTAGCAAATCGGAATAGATAAAGAACGGGCGGTTTTATCCGCCCGCCTTACAACAAACACACACATAATTTCTATTCATCAGCCTTATACTATACCTATCCCTCTTACCCTCAAAAGGTTACCTTTTGCGCGCGAACTTACAGTTCATGACAGGAAAAAGGGGAAGATTTTTTATTTTCATTTTTAGATACTAATCAAGCGCAAAGTGCAAGTTTAGAGGTCAGATATTTGACCAGGTCTTCGGCTCCATAGGAGCCTGATGTGGGTAGAAAATGAGTATTTTCTTGTTTTTTCTTCCCCATTTTTGCGCCGCTACGGCGCAAAAATGGGGGCAAGAGGGGGAAATCCCCGTATTTCTACCCACGTTTGACCCTTAACAGGGTCTTTAAAGATTTTCTCCGATCAATTGAATAGTGAAAATGAGAATAAATAAACCTTTTCTACTGCTTGGGATTTTTAGCGGACTTGTCATTCAAAACTGCACTCCCTCCAACCATCCTGAAACAGAAGCCGAAAAACAGGCACGTCTGGAATCATTTCTCAATCTTTCTCTGGAAGAAAGGCGCCAGCTAGAACATGCGATGGGCTCTTTTGTTGTTGGAGAAGGAATGGAGGTAGAATTATTCGCCGCAGAACCTATGGTTGTGAACCCGACGAATATAGACACAGATTCCAGGGGCCGTGTTTGGGTTTGTGAATCTTTTAATTACGGTGTGCCGGAGGAAAAACGGACGGAAAAAGGGGGGCGAATTGTCATTCTGGAAGATACAGACGGAGATGGAAAAGCAGATAAACGAACAGTTTTTTACCAGGGAGAAGATGTAGAACTGGCTTTGGGAATAGCAGTATTAGGAAATCAGGTTTTTGTTACCCGAAGCCCTGATTTACTTGTTTTTACCGATGAAGATGGAGACGATAAGCCTGATAAAAAAGAAAAACTTCTCACAGGAATGGGAGGCCCCGGGGATCATTCTGCTCATGCGGTGGTATTTGGCCCTGATGGAAAACTGTACTTCAATATGGGAAATTATGGTAATGAAGTTCACGATAAAAATGGTAAATTAATTACAGATCTGGCAGGAAGGGAAGTCATTAAAAATAAAGAGAAATATCTGGGGGGAATGATTTTCAGGTTGAATATGGATGGAAGCGAATTTGAGACGCTGGGACATAATTTTCGCAATAATTATGAAGTAGCGGTCGATTCCTACGGCAATCTCTGGCAATCTGATAATGACGATGATGGCAATAAAAGTGTGCGGATAAATTATATTCTCGAATATGGCAATTACGGCTATCTCGACGAATTCACCATGGAAAGCTGGTACACGCCTCGTACGGGCATGTCTGATGAAATCCCGCGTCGGCACTGGCATCAAAATGATCCGGGTGTAGTCCCCAATGTCATGATCACCGGCGCGGGTTCTCCTGGTGGGATTTTGGTTTATGAAGGAAAAATGCTTCCGGAGGTATTTCACAGCCAGATTATCCATGCCGATGCTGGTCCTAATGTCGTCAGAGGGTATATTTCCCAAAAAACAGGAGCGGGTTATCAGGCAAAAATCCAACCCATTTTCCAAAGTAAATATGATCAGTGGAGCCGTCC
>JAGQVA010000176.1:4213-8831 GCA_020438265.1 Bacteroidota bacterium | reverse complement strand
GGCTACGGGAATAATATTTATCTTGATAATATCGTCTTGTCGGGTTCTTGTGCTCCTTTTGTAGCTATTGACAATAGCCTGAATGCGAAACCTGAAGTCAGGATTTATCCCAATCCCAGTGAGGGGGTTTTTACCATTAACCTCAACGAAATTTATGCCAGTGGGATAGATATTTCCATATATAACCTGATAGGACAAAAGGTGTGGAATCAGAACTTCCCTGTACAATCCGGGGAGTTCGGAACGCAGCTGGATCTCCGGCATTTACCAAAATCGGCCTATTTCTTACATGCTAATTGGGAAAAAAATCATATTAGCCAGAAAATATTGGTCCGATAATCGGAAAGGTTTTTATTTTTACATATGGTTAAAAAGGAGAATCCCCTCAAAGATCATACCCTATGGGTATTTTCGGAAACGACAATTTACCAGATAAGCCTGGTACTTACCGCTATTTTCCTTGTTCTTTCAGGATATATTCGCAGAAATTATAACCCGGATTTAGTTGACCCCATTCTTCTGAGATATATCCTGGCTACAGGGATGCTTATCATTGCTATTGGTAGTTTTCGTTTCACCATCATCAAGGCACATTTGCCTGTGATTGTCTATTTTTTAGCGTTTTTTCTGAGTGCTTACTTATTCTATCTGAGTTATGACAATCAGTTTGAAGCCTATTATTGGGTTAGTGCTTTGGTTATATTAGGCGTAAGCGGGATGCTCTTTCCCGGAATTCGCGAATTTTTGTTTTATGCCGGTGGGATTATTATTTGGTTTGTGGTGTTGGAGTGGATTTTATATCCGGAAGTTTCCACCCCCTGGTTATTTCCTTGTCTGATTCCGGCTTCATTAATTTTACAGGGCCTGGTGATCAACTATCGTTATTCGGTAAATCAGAAAATTGCTGTATTAGCCAGTTTTCCGGAAAATAGTCCGATGCCTATTATTGAAATCAATGAAAATGATGAGATCGTATATGCCAATCTGGTGGCTAATAATGAGTTTTCATCACTTTCTGTTTCAGGTAAAACACATCCTTTGGTCAGAGAATTCAGACAAATTATTCAGAAAGATCAAAACGATCATTCTGGTTCTCCCCTTCAAACGACCCTTCATCTGAATGATAAGATTTATGAAATAACCTATTTCCCTGTCGAAAAGTCATCCAATTACCGTTTTTACATCACGAAAACATCTGTTAAAGATAATCTGATTATTAGTGAGGCTGATAAAAGATTACGAGAGTTAAAGGAAGTGGAAGAACAGCTCAAAGAGCGGAATCACCAGATGGACTTATTTCTCTATAAAGCGACCCATGACCTGAAAGGGCCTCTTACTTCTGTGGTGGGTATTCTCAACATCGCTCTTCAGGATTGCCTTCAGCCTGAGATCAAACAATATATCGAACTGGCACTTATCAGTACTGATCGATTGGATAATGCCATTCTCGATCTGATCCACGTCACCCGGTTGAACAAAGCTCAGATTAAACCAGAACCTATTGATTGTCATCGGATTGTAGGGGAAATCCTGCAAAGCCTGGAGCATATACCGGGGAGAAGGCAAATTGATTTTCAAACCGATATCTCTATGCGGCTGGAATTTAACTCTGACCGAAACAGCCTCCTTTCGATTCTCCAGAATCTGATTACCAATGCGATGAAATATCGCAGAGACGGAGACCACTCCCACGTGGTGAATATCTCTATTCAGCCTGAAAAAAATGGAATCCGGATTCTGGTCAGGGATAATGGGGAAGGTATCAGGCCCGAAATCCAGGAAAAGGTTTTTAATATGTTTTACCGGGGGAATAAAAAGTCAAAAGGTACAGGACTTGGGCTTTATATTGTAAATCAGAGTATTCAGAAGCTTAAGGGTGAAATTTCTATTCACAGTGTCGTAGATGAAGGGACAACTTTTTCGGTTTGGTTGCCAAATTTGCCGAAAGGTGAGACTGTTGAGGTTTGATTTAGGGTTTGTTCTCGGACAGGATGTCCGTGAGACTCGGGGAGTATCGCCCACCTCTGGTGGGCCACCTGTAAAAGTCCTGAGGACTTTTACCCATTTGTCGGACAGAATGTCCGCCAAACACCCCACCCGTTTCCCCCACATCCATGTGGGGCGAACTCCCCCAAAATCAATTCACAATATTCTCCGAACGTCCTTCCATAAAAGCTGCGATATTTCCAGCCACAATATCTATCAGCCTTATCCGGGCTTCCCTGCTTCCCCAGGCAATATGCGGAGTAATGATACAATTGGGGGCTTTCCACAGAGGATTATCCTTCGCCGGAGGTTCTGAAGAAAGCACATCCAAACCAGCACCTGCCAGTTTTCCCTCAATCAATGCTTCTGCTAAATCTTCCTCATCAATTAACGGCCCACGGCCCGTGTTTATCAGATAAGCCGTAGGTTTCATCAAACTCAATAAATCCCGGTTGACAAATCGCTCATTTTCACTTGTCAGAGGACAATGCAGGCTAACCACATCACTTTCCCGAAATAGTTCTTCCAGTTCTACCATCCTCACACCTTCCATTTTTTGGGGGCTCCTATTATTTGCAATCACCGTCATCCCCAGCCCTGAGGCCATTTCAGCAGCTCTGCGGCCAATTCTCCCCAGGCCAACTACCCCCATCTTTTTCCCTCGAAGTTCGACCAGAGGAGCAATTTGATAGGTCCAGTCGGCACTCTTAACCCAATCCCCCTGATGTGTACTCTTATTATACATTCCCACCTGATTGGTCAGGGCGAGTAAAAGCGCAATGGCATGTTGCGCTACAGAATCAGAACCATAACCGGGAGCATTAGCGACCATAATTCCTTGCTGACTGGCTGCCTCAAGATCCACCGAATTATAACCCGTTGCCAAATAGGCGATCAACTTCAAGTCTGGCAACTGGGACAAAATATCAGCTGTCATTTCCGTCTTATTAATCACCGCAACCTCAAACCCCTTTGCCCGCTCTACCACTTTTTCGCGCTCGGTACGGTCATAGACTTTCAGCGTTCCCAGGCGGGAAATAGATTCCCAGCTGACATCGCCAGGATTGGTAGTGAAACCATCAAGGATAACTATTTTCATAAGATATGATTAATCATGTGAATCAAATCTGCTCTATTTTCTTCTCAGTCAAGGTATTGGGAAGTAGTAAACTCAGATTTTTTTCTTTTATCCGAATCCGAATCTCTTCTTTAGCGCTAAAGGGTTCTCCGTCAATCTGAGCATATCCTTCATCCTCCCGGTAAATATCAATTCTTTTAGCCTGAAAAAATTCCACATATTTGGAATCGTGAAATTGCCCATTAAACATTTTTCCAACAATCAATCCTACCTTTATCAGCGGAAACTGATGTACAATTAACAGATCAAGAACCCCATCCGTCAGACTGGCACCTGAAGAAACTTTCGCGTCGTATCCCCACTGAGTACCATTAGCTACAGCCACTCCCAAAATATTATTAAACTCTTTTTCCTTTCCGTCTATCACCATTCGATAGGTTTGAGGTTTATAGGCAAGAATTCGCTCTGCAGAGCTCTGAACATAGGAAAGAAATCCTCTTCTTTTTCTAAGAGAAAAAGCCTGGGCGACTTCAGCATCCAATCCTACACCAGCTACATTTAAAAATGGAATTTCATTGAAGGTACCTGTATCGACCAGAACCGGACTTGCATCAATAGACTGTTTGATGGCCAACCTGGTATTAATTGAATAACCCAGGTTCCGGGCGTATCCATTACCGGAGCCTTTAGGAATAATGCCAAACGAAACGGGCTTATTCACCAGGCGGCTACCAATAGCATTCACCGTACCATCTCCTCCAACGGCAAAAATATGTTTGGCTCCAGAGGCAATGGCCTCTTCAAGCATTTGATCGAGCAGGTCAAAGTTAATCAATCTGGTTACTACCGGACGCTCAGCTTCCTGATACACTTTTTGTATCATTTCCACTGTCTCATTTGCATCTCTCTTTCGCCCTGAACCAGGATTAATCAGAAAAAGGGTTTCCATCCTCGAAAATACAAATCAGGCGGCCCTTAACAAAGGCCGCCTGAAGTAAATTCTCTTTATATTGGGAGGAAGATCTACTATTCCTGCACACACTCAAATTCTACACGTCGGTTTACGTAGTGCAGAGGCTCCAGCTTAGGATTGGAGTGTGTATCAGGGAGATTTTTAATTACAGTATTTACCTCTCCCATATAGTCAGTGATGAATCTGTTGGGATCCAGTCCGTAGGTAGAAACCAGGAAGTCTACCGTTTTCTGAACTCTTCTTTTGGAGAGATCTTCATTATATGAATTGGTATTTCTTACGTCTGTGTGTCCTGTGGCTCTTACCTTCAGAGAAGGATTCGCTTTCATTACCTGAGAGATGTAATACAATTCAGGATAAAATTCTGGTTTGATGATGTCTTTATCGAGATCGAAGTGGATGATTGGCAACAGACAAGGCGCTCCACCAGTAGTAGTTGATCCACCAGCATTCATATTCACATCACCAGGGATCTGAATAGCCACACCTTTGGCATCATAGTACATTCCCGGAGGTGAGTTAGGCTCTTTGTCAAAACAGTCAGGTACACCGTCATTATCTGCATCAATGGCAACTCCACG
>JAGQVA010000176.1:0-4203 GCA_020438265.1 Bacteroidota bacterium | reverse complement strand
ACATCACATCCTTTAGGAGTAAATGGCTCATCATCATCTGTATCAGGATATCCGTCGTTGTCGCTATCCAGGGTTCTTCCCTGACCATCAACCGGACTTCCTTCCGGAGTATCAGGCTCTTTGTCATACAGATCAGGAATACCATCATTGTCAGAGTCGTCAGAAAGTTTTTTCACGATTTCACGTGCTTCCTGAGCACTGCTATACACTTCTGAGAGCGGGTTACTCCACCACAGAGACTCTTCACCAGGGCCAATTCGGAAATGTAATCCAAGTGTTGTATGACTGTAGCTGTCAAAGTCGCGGGTCAAAGCAGAAATACTTCCAGGGAAGGCGTTTCCACCTCCAACACCGTTTTCCTGCCATCTTTGTCCATCGAGAAGATCGTCATTAGTCCAGGCAATGCGATGCTCCAGTTCAATTTCAACTCTTCTTCCCAGGCGATATCTCAGTCCCAATGCACCAGTAATAAATGGATTCACTACGTAATTGTCGCCACCAAAAGAGAGTCCGGTTTCGTCTGTATGCCCTTCAGCAGGTGTCTCATAATCAAAATCCATCAAACTTCTCAGCTGATTCAGACGATCGCGGCGACCGCTGATTTTGAAAAGACCACTTCCTGTTAAAGGAGTCTGACTAACAATATCAAAATCATAAGGAGTTACAGCCTGTCCTGAACCTGCATCTACTTTCGTGTTATAAGCCATTACGCCAACACCTGCCGCTGCATAAATATTCCATTGGTTTTGTTCCTTGTAAAAGTTGATGTTATTGAGGTTGACAATTCCCTGGAGGGCAGCGTCTGCATAGCGCATGCGGTAGTTATAATACACATAGGGAGGTACATTTGAACCATCAATTGTGCTAACATTATTAGGATAATAAATAGCATCCCAAGGGTTTCCGGCATGGTTACGGTAACCGTTGGCTGGCTGATAGTTGAGACCAGTAGTCTGGCCGGCACCTACCTGGAAACGCATACCAAATACGTGTCCCATTGCTTTTCTTACATCAACCGCAAAACCCATCCCTGGCTGAGGTTTTACATCTCCGGATACAAAGGCAGCTCCTGCTTTGGCTCCAATAGACCAGTTGTTTTTCGGTTGGGGGGGAAACAAATAGTCTCCATCGTCATATTGATCTTTCTGATCGTAGTCCTTTTTTCTGATATTTTTATACTTGTCTTCATCTTGTGATAAACCTATCAGAACGCTAGAGCAAAAGAACATCAACAAGAGTAGATGTTGTAAAGTTTTCATATACTTCCTTCCGGTTAATTTACTTTCCATAAAACAAATTGAGAGAACACATTGATATATTGGGCTTAAACATTAGGCTGCCTGATAAAATGAAATTTACGTTTTAGTTTGGATGAATCACTCCGCCAGGGTCATACCTAATCTCATCTCATTATTTCAAAAGAACCCTCTTAGAAGCTACGCCAGGTTATTGATTCCTTTCGTGGTTTGTCAAGGATTGTCATAACCCAAATACCAATTATAGGCTCAAGTAACAGTATTTTGGGTGATCTTTCAAGAATGAATTAGGGAATGGGAGAAAGTTTGCTTTGAACGGTATCAATGCTTACGAGAATGGTTAAATTACTGAAAGAAGAAAAACTTGTTTATTACCGCAATTTTATTTCTCCCTGACTCCAGCAATTCATTATAAAAGGAGTACAAAATGTATGAAAGAACAGAGGCGACGAGCGGATTCGAACCGCTGTACAAGGTTTTGCAGACCTCTGCCTAACCACTCGGCCACGTCGCCAATACAATTCAGACTCCTAGTTGTAGCGGCGACAAAGCTAAGACATAAATTTCAGTATATCAAATATCGTAATAGAATTAATTGCGCTCTTTTTATAGTTAATTGAAGAACGAATTATTGACCTAATCCGTATATCCCGCCTTTTCCGCTCAGGTGTAAAGACTGATTTTTCATCAAAATTTACCTTTTCTTTCTCCTCTACACCTTTATATTTATTAAATCCTCCTCCACCCTAACTGTTTGAAAGAATCTTTTTCCCACCAAAATCATGAGTCTATACTTCCGTTTTCGCAAAAAACCGATATGAATAATATACAAAAACCAGCCCATAAATCACATAATGGGCTAAAATTATCACCATTGAGCTGGTTTGGGAATTTTTGGAAGAAATAGAAAGTACCTGCAGAAGATAAGAGTCCATCTGCATTTCAGAATGGATATTTTCACGCGTGGACTGTCTTAAATGAAGGACAAAAAGTCAATTTTCTTGTCTCAATAGCCAAAAAGCATGCGTAAACGGTCAAATAAACCAGGGAAATCCGCTTAAATTGCACGAACTCCCTCAAAATGAGCCTCAATCGCCGCATCAATCTCCTTGTAGTCTACATTTCTCGTCAGTTTTCCATCTCTGGCTAATGAAAGCTCCCGCCGCTCTTCAGAAACCACAATGACAAGCGCATCGCTTCTTTCAGATACTCCAAGAGCTGAACGGTGCCGTAATCCCAGATCGGGGTCTAGATTGGTGTTTTTACTAATAGGTAAAATACAACGTACTGCGCTGATCCTTCCATTATGAATGATCATCGCTCCGTCG
Source organism: Bacteroidota bacterium (assembly GCA_020438265.1). GTDB lineage: Bacteria > Bacteroidota > Bacteroidia > J057 > J057 > JAGQVA01. The sequence continues at coordinate 1,619 of JAGQVA010000176.1, read as the reverse complement.
TGTAAAGGACTTTCCTTTTGAAAAATAGTATAAATCAGGCGGGAAGAAATGTTTGCGTCAAGCTGATCTCCGGTAGACTGTATTTCCAACAGGGGATTCGCCCCAACAACTACAATCAATGCTCCATTCCCTGTAGCCCGAATACTTTTGAGTGCCTCCACAATCTCCCGATAGGTTTTGTCTGTTTCGGTTTTGGTAGCGCTAACCTGCCGCATTAAGCGGTCCAGAAGCGTATTTTTACTAATTGCCGATAAAAATAACCGGATTTCCGGTGCGAAAATAATGACTACTGCAATAGCTCCCAGCCCCAGAAACTCATCCAGAATGGTACCCAACAGCCGAAAATCCAATAAATCCACTACTTTCCAAACTAAGAAAATAGATAAAGCAACACTCGTTACCCTGATCGCAAGGCTTCCTTTTAAATTTTCGTAAAGCTTGTAAAACAGAAAAGCCACAATAGATATATCAATAATATCCACCAGCCTCACTGTCACAAAGCCAATATTAAACAATTCCATGATCCTCTAAATAATTGTATAAATTTACAATTCTTACAGCTTCTTTCACATCGTGTACCCGGAGAATATTGCTACCTTTTTCAAGCAGTTTTAAATGAAGAGCTGTCGCTACTTCCAATACATCTCCTGGTTCAGTATCAAAAAATGTATATAACATCGATTTACGTGAAATGCCCGTCAAAATGGGAAATCCCAATCTGGTAAAACGCCCCAGTTTTCCCACTAATTCATAATTATGCAGCAGCGTCTTACCAAACCCATATCCCGGATCAATGACCAGATCCTTTATCCCCGCCTTTAGCGATGCATTGATTCTTTTGACAAAATAATTCCAGACTTCTTCCACGATATTTTCAGAATCCGGATTTACCTGCATAATCCTGGGATTCCCTTTCATGTGCATCATGATATAGGGCACATCTCCATAACTACTTACCAGATCCATCATTTCTTCATCCAGAAGCCCGGCAGAGATATCATTAATTATATGTGCTCCCAGATCCAGGGCTTTTTTTGCCACCCCACTTCGAAAGGTATCAATGGAAATAATCGCTTCGGGAAACTCTTTAATGGTTAATCTGGTAATTTCTTCAATTCTCCCCCATTCTTCTTCTTCAGAAATATCATCAGCAAATGGGCGGGAAGAATACCCTCCAATGTCAATCATGGAAGCCCCCTCTTTCAGCATTTGTTCAACCCGTAACAAAGCAGCTGATTTTTCATTGTATTTTCCTCCGTCAGAAAAACTGTCAGGCGTCAGATTGAGGATTCCCATTACCTGGGGTTTGCTCAGATCCAACAGCCTTCCCCGACAATTGAGAGAATAATTTTTATTTATTTTGGACTCTTTCAACTAAATTCTTAGTTTTGATTTCAAAATTAGTACTACTCAGGCACTTTCAATAAGGATAACTCAGGACCTCGTCAGAGGTCGCACCATAGGTGCGAAACGTGGGTAGAAAAATAGATTTATCCCTCTCTTCCCCGAAACATTTTGCCTTGAGGCAAAATGTTTCGGGAGGTTTCTGGGGAATTCTATGTTTCTACCCATGTTGAACCCTTAACAGGGTTATTGAATAAAAAAAAAAAAAATCTTTT
>JAGQVA010000175.1 GCA_020438265.1 Bacteroidota bacterium | reverse complement strand
AGGTAAATTTTTGAGCTCTTCCAGTGGAATCTGGCTAAGAAGATCTTTGGTCGTAGTCCAGTTTACCGCTTCAATCGGGATGATTATCGGAACCATTATCGTAAGCAAACAGCTCGATCTGATCAAATCCCAGGATAAAGGATTTGATCCCGAACAAATCGTTACCATTACCCTGGGCAACCCTCAGGTCCGCAACAGCTATGAAAACCTGAAAAACGAATGGTCGCAAATTCCGGCGATTAAAAAAATTGCCAGTTCTACTTCTATGCCGGGAGGTGGATTTGGACGAAATGGAATCCAACCTGAAGGAGCCGGAGAAGACGACGTCTGGATTGTGAGTGTCATGGGGATGAATGAAGATTATATTCCTCTTATGGATATGGAAATCGTCGATGGCCGCAATTTCTCTTCTGATTTTTCTACTGATTCGACCAATGCAGTCATGATCAACGAAACCATGGCCAAACAGCTTGGTTGGGAAAATCAGGCGGTAGGCAAAATCATCGAAACCGGGCCCAACCGCAATCAGGTAGTAGGAGTCGTCAAAGATTTCCACTTTGCCAGTATGCGCCATAAAATAGAACCCATTATGATGTATTATCAGGCTGGGGCGCAGTACAATCTAGTGGTAAAACTGACTACGCAGGACATTAGCAATACCCTCGCATTGATGGAAGAAGGGTGGGAAAAGGTCAACCCTCAATTTCCTTTTGAATATACCTTTTTTGATCAGGATTTTGCTCAGCAATACGAAAGCGAAGAGAGATTTGCCCGTTTGGTAGTGGTATTTACCTGGCTGGCGATCTTTATTGCCTGTCTGGGGTTACTGGGACTTTCAGCTTTTAATGCAGAACAAAGGACCAAGGAAATAGGTATTCGCAAAATTTTGGGTGCTTCGGTCAACCAGATTGTCGTGTTACTCTCCAAAGAATTTACCATTCTGGTGGTTTTGGCTTCTGTGATTGCAGCTCCACTGGCGGGTTTTTTAATGGAAAACTGGCTTCAGGACTTTGCGTATCGGATCTCATTGAGCTGGACTGATTTTGCACTGGCGGGCCTCATAGCTTTGGCGATTGCTCTGATCACAAATGCATATCATGCTATCAAAACCGCGATTTCTAATCCAACAGAAGCGCTGCGGTATGAATAACGATTGAGTTTTGGTTTTAGATTTTTCAAAAGCATGAGTCATTTCTTATTTGGAGTGACTCATGTTTTTTATTTGTACCAGGAGTATGCAAGAATGGATGATTATTTTATTGAGAAGATTTGCACTAAAAAATAAGATTAATTATTATTTTTATGTTGATTTTCAATAATCAGGATTTTTATTCAATCTACCTGTCTTATGTTACTTGCACTTCCATTTAAAAACTCATTGTCATTTTCCCTGAGCTTTTTACTACTTTTCTTTCATTTTTATTCCCCCGAAATAAAAAGTCAGGCAAATTATACAGATTCAGCTTTAGTTTTTAAATATTATCAAAAAGCATTTCAGTTTTCCAGGCAATATCAACGGGCTGATATATTGGATAGCACCCGGTATTATTCTCTAAAGACGATAGAAATGGGCGTGAAAGTAGGAGAATGGGAACATGTAGCCCATGCCTATTATCGTTTGGCAGAGGGGTATCGAAGGCAAGGGAATATTGATCAGGCTGATTATTTCTTCAGACTCGGACTTGAGACTACAAAAGAAGAACTGGAAAAAGATTATTTCTGTACAGGGCAATTTTATAAAGGATTAGCAGAAGTGGCCAGTGCCCGAAATAACTTTCGGGAAGCACTTGATTACGCTAAGCTTGCCACCGAAATTATATCGAGAAATATTTGTTTTTCGGAACAGTTGATGGAAAAATTCAATTATGATACTGATATAAATACTGCCATCCTTGGCATTTATCATGTTACTGGAAAGATATATGAAAAAATAGGTTATCTGGATTCAGCCATCATTTTTTTCAATAAAGCAAATGAAATTAATTATCAGTTAGGGATACCTGATCAAGATGCCATTTTTACAAATAATCAACGATTGGCCTTAAACCTGATGCGAAAGCGGGATTTTAAAATGGCAAAAAAAATTGCCAGCCAATCTTTGGATTCTTTGAGTTATTATAAGGAGACAGACCGCAAACTAAAAAACTCATTCTATCTTAATTTTTATTTTATCCTAGGATTGATTCATCAAAAGCAAGGCAATTATAAAGAGGCTATTTATTATTTAAACTTGTCTAATACAGACGTTGATGCGAGCTCTGAATACTATCTGGGAGAGATTTATCTGGAAATGGAGGATTTTGATGTAGCCAGAGAATACTTCGCTATTGCCTTAGCTCATTATCGCAAAAACGCCAGGTATCAGTTTGGTAAATTGTCAAAAACCTATATGAATTTAGGGATTATCAAGCGAAAAACAGGTGCTTACCAGGCCGGACTGGATTATTATCAAAAAGCCGAAGAGGCTCTGCTTATTTTTCCTACAGAGGAATTCTTCTTCAGCACAATGTATCATGACTACCAAATGCGGATTTTGCTGGAAAGAGCACTTATTTATATGGATTTGGAAGAGTTTGGGCTGGCTAATGATGTTCTTCAAAAATCATTAGATCACGCCAGAAAAATGGAAGGAATTTCCAGTTTGTGGGGCCAGGGAGAAGTGTATTTGAATTATGGAAAACTGGCGCATCTGCAAGGTGATTTTGCCCTGGGATTGAGCTATTTAAACGCCGGGATTGATGAACTGGAAAAATTTACCCGAAACGGAAACTCACTTTTCCTGGGAGACTTTTCTGTTTATTTCCAGTTATTGTCAGAAAAAGCCAGGCTTTATTATGCATGGTATCTGAAAGATAAAAATATGGATCATTTGACCCATAGCATTCAAAACTATGAGCAGGCATTTGATTTTGCGGATTTGATAAAAAGGGATCATCACGATGAAGAAGTAAAAATAAATGTGTTGAAAGAAAGTAGCCAAATCACTGCTGAAGCAGTTGAAAATATGCTGCTTTATTTTGAGGTAAGCAGGGATTCTGCATTCCTGCAACGAGCTTTTACAATGATTGACCGCAACAAAGCCAGTACGTTGTTAGAATCGGTGAATGAACTGGCTAATTATAATTATGCAGGGATACCCCAGGAATTGATTGAGCAGGAAAATAGCCTCAAAACAGATATTGCCTATTACGAGCGAAGAATTTTTGAACTGGAAGCTCAGAAGGATGAGAAAAACTTGTTAAACGGAGATTCTACCATTTTTCAATGGACAAATAAACTCACTGAATTAAAATCCGATTATGCACAGTTAAAATCTCGAATTGAAAAAGAATACCCGAATTATGCACAGTTAAAATATCGTTTGTCTTCTATCTCTATCAGGGAGGTTCAGCAAGAATTATTAGAACCGGGAGAAACGATGTTGGAGTATTTAGTGGGTGATTCGCAGATTTATGCAGTAATCATTCAAAAACATCATTACGAAATCAAGGTTTTGCCCAGGTCTGATTCTTTGGAATTATGGGTAGAAAACCTTCGGGAAGGAATTTATGGGTATTGGTTGGCACCAGATAAATCTGATAGTCTGTTTAACGAAACGACTCGTTTGTATGCCCGCTCGGGGTACCAGCTGTATGAATCGATTTTTGCCCCTCTTTTTCCCAATAATGAACTGCCTCCCAAATTGACTGTCGTTCCCGACGGAATTTTGGGTTATATTCCCTTTGAAGTATTATTGACTCAAAACCCGGCGGATCAAACCTATTTCAATCAATATCCTTATTTGCTGAAAAAATCTCAAATCAGCTATGCTTTTTCTGCCACATTGCTTCGGGAAATGGAGGCCAAACATCTGGAATGGAAAAACGCCCAGATTTTGGCTTTGGCTCCCAGTTTTTCTTCAGGGAAAAAACATTTTGCCAGTACCCGTGATTTCCGAGAAGACAATTTTTCTCCCTTATTGTATAGTGCTGAAGAGGTAGGATTTCTCAGAGAAAGGTTTGATGGAGAAGTCTGGATTGGCGAGGCTGCCACCAGAGAGTCTTTTGTCCGTCAGGCCGGAGAATATCGTTTTATTCATCTCGCTACTCATAGCAAAATTATTGATGATCAACCCAAACTTTCTCGCATTGCTTTTACCCAGCTTTCCGATACAATCGAGGAACCGGATTTTCTGACAATTGGCGAGATTTACAACCTCAATCTGAATGCAGAGATGGTGGTGTTAAGTGCCTGTGAAACGGGGATTGGCAAATTGTATCAGGGAGAAGGCATCATGAGTATGGCCAGGGCATTTGCTTATTCCGGCACCAAAAGCATTATTACCTCACTTTGGAGTGTAGATGATCAGGCGACATCCAAGATCATGCAGGGTTTCTACGACAATCTGGCAAAGGGCGAAACGAAAGATGCTGCTTTGAGAAAAGCCAAGCTGGATTATCTCAATTTGCATGATCATCGGGCTTCTCATCCTTTTTTCTGGGCGGCTTTTGTGGGGGTAGGAGATATGGGGTCGGTAGCGCTTAAGTCAGGTGATTTACATCTATGGATCTGGGTTGTTTTGCTGAGTGTATTAGGAATGAGTTTGGTCGGATATTTTTACCACAACAAAAAAAGAATTAATTATTAGTTTGTAACTATTCAGCAATTGCTTTGTAGCTGTTGGCCGTTGGCAAATCATGGTCAAAGTTAGCCAGGAAGCGAGATCTTATAGTAGAATCCTGCTAATAACTTAAGGCCAATACCCAATTGCTGAAAATTTTACCATAATTCCTCAAAAGTCAACTTCTTATTTAACCTATCTGAATTATGTTACCCGTACTCCCGTCTAAAAATTTATTTTCAATACTACCGGGGATCTTTTTTATAATATTAGGCTTTTATCCTTATCAGGTAAGGAGTCAAATCAGTGCTCGGGACTCAATTCTTTTAGAAAGTTATTTTTTTAAGGCAAGAAAATATGTGAGACTGTATGATCGCCCTGATTGGGTTGATAGTGCTCGTTATTATTCACTAAAGTCTATAGAACTGGGTACAAAAGTGGGGGATTGGCCAGGTGTGGTTCGCTCCTATTATCGCATAGGAGAGACGTATCGGAGAAGTGGAAATATAGATCAGGCTGAACCATTCTTTATTCTCGGAACTGATATTACAAAAAAGAATTTAGGCGAAGATTATTTCATGCTTGGACAATTATATAGAGGATTGTCCCAGATTGCCAGTATTCGCAATGATTTTAGAGAGGCACTTCATTACGCAGGGTTGGGTCGTGATATTATCCTTAAAAACCTTTACGATCCCGAAAATAAACTGAAAGACCCCAAATATGAATACAATGTGGAGGCATCTATCATTGGAATTTATTATGCTTTCGGGAAAATATATGAAAAGATCGGTTATTTGGACTCAGCCATTTTTTATTTCGAGAAATCACAGGATATAAATTATCAGCTCGGACTACCTGAGCGCGATGCTATTTTTTCATGTAATCAAAGCCGGGCGGTAAATTACATGAAGAAACGAGATTTTAAAATGGCCAAAAAAATCGCATTCCAGTCTTTGGACTCTTTAAATTATTACGGCGAAACCAAACACCAGCTTAAAAAATCTTTTTTCACCAATTTTTATTTTATTCTTGGTCTGATTAACCAAAATCAGGGGAATTATAAGGAAGCTATTTACTATTTGCACTTATCCAATGAAGAGGATGATGCCAGTTCTGAATATGCCCTGGGAGAGATTTATCTGGAAATGGAAGATTTTAATATGGCTGAACAATATTTTGGTCAAGCCTTAGAACATTACCAGAAAAACGCTAGGTATCAGTTTGGTAAATTGTCAAAAACCTATATGAATTTAGGGAAGATTAAGCGAAAAACAGGTGCTTATGAGGCCGGGTTGGACGATTATCAAAAAGCTGAACAGGCTTTGTTGACTTTTCCTACAGGAGAATTTTTTTCCAGTTCTGTGTATCATGAATATCAAACAGAAATTTTTCTGGGTAAAGCTTTGATTTACATGGATTCCGGAAAGAAAAAAATGGCTCATTCAACTCTGCAAAAAGCGCTGTATCATGCCCAAAAGATTGAGGGAGTTGCCAGCTTGTGGGGACAGGCAGAGGTGTATCTGAATTTTGGAAAACTGGCGAATCAAGAGGGGGATTTCCAAACAGGACTGATCTGGTTAAACACTGGAATTGATGAATTAGATAAATTTACAAAGAATGGCCACTCGCTTTTTCTGGGTGATTTTTCTGTATATTTTCAGCTATTGGCAGAGAAAGCCAGACTTTATTATGCGTGGTACCTGAAAGATAAAAATCTGAATCATTTGACCCACAGCATTCAAAACTATGAGCAGGCTTTTGATTTTGCTGATTTGATTAAGCGGGATCATCACGACGAAGAGACAAAAATGAATGTACTCAAGGAAAGCAGTGAAATCACCGCTGAAGCAGTGGAGAAAATGCTGATTTACTTTGAGATAAGTCGTGATTCTACCTTCCTTGAGAGAGCTTTTTCTATGATCGACCGCAATAAGGCGAGTACTTTATTGGAGTCGGTAAGCGAACTGGCCAATTATAATTATGCGGGAATCCCCGAAGAATTGATTGATCAGGAAAATCGGTTAAAAACCGATATCGCTTATTATGAGCGCAAAGTTTTTGAAGCAGAAGTACAGAAAAAAGGCCCAAACCTCCTGAATCAGGACTCTACGATTTTGCAATGGACGAATAAGCTGGCGGATTTACAATTGGATTATTCACAGCTGAAAACGCGAATTGAAAAAGAGTATCCCGATTATGCACAGCTAAAATATCGCTTGTCTTATATATCGATCAAAGAAGTCCAGCGGGATTTACTAAAGCCCGGCGAGACCATGCTGGAGTATTTGGTCGGAGATTCGCAGGTTCATGTGGTCATCATTCAAAAACATCATTACGAAATCAGGGTTCTGCCCAGATCTGATTCTTTGGAATTATGGGTCGAAAATCTTCGCGAAGGAATTTATGGGTACTGGATGGCTCCTGTAAAAACAGCAAGCCTGCTGAAACAAACCAATCAAATGTATACCCACTCGGCCTATGAGTTGTATAAATCCATATTCGCTCCTCTTTTCCCTGGAGGAGAACTTCCTGAAAAGCTGGCAATTGTTCCTGATGGTATTCTTGGATATATTCCTTTTGAAGTGTTGTTAACACAACAACCATCTGTTACTGGCCATTTTAATCAATATCCCTATTTGCTGAAAAAATCCCGGATCAGTTATGCCTTTTCAGCTCTCTTATTGCGAGAAATGAAAGCCAAACCTTTAGCGTGGAAAAATGCTCGGATTTTGGCGTTGGCTCCCGGTTTTTCATCCACTAACCAACAATTTGCCAGTACACGGGACTTCAGGGAGGATAATTTTTCTCCCCTGATGTACAGTACTGAAGAAGTCGGATTTCTGGGAGAAAGATTTGATGGCGAAATCTGGGTTGGCGAGGAAGCGTCCAGAGAATCATTTGTGCAGCAGGCAGGTAATTATCGGTTTATTCACCTGGCAACACATAGTAAAATCATTGATGATCAGCCCAAACTGTCCCGTATTGCCTTTACCCAGCTTTCAGACAGTATCAATGAGCCGGATTTTTTAACCATTGGGGAGATTTACAGCCTTAAACTGAATGCCGAAATGGTCGTCTTAAGTGCCTGTGAAACAGGCATTGGAAAACTCTATGAAGGGGAAGGAATCATGAGCATGGCGAGAGCCTTTGCATACTCGGGCACCAAAAGTATTATTACCTCACTCTGGAGTGTAGATGATCAGGCGACTTCCAGTATTATGCAGGGTTTCTACCATTATTTGGATAAGGGAGAAACTAAAGATGCAGCTTTAAGAAAAGCCAAGCTGGATTATCTCGACGTGCATGATCATCAGGCTTCCCATCCTTTTTTCTGGGCTGCTTTTGTGGGAGTCGGAGATATGGAAGCGGTACAGCTCAAATCGAATAACCTATGGGTCTGGATTATCATGATGAGCCTGCTGGGGATCGTTGCAGGTGGATATTTATACTTCTTCAGAGGAAACCCGGAAACCCGTATTTTGAAATAAAATTGAACGATTCCATGATTGAACGGTAGGAGACTTTACCATTTTAGTCTTTATATTGATAATTAATGAAAAATAATGAAAAGCCTTCTTTCTTCACCTTCCCTTATTTTATGGATTCTGGTTCTGCTTTGTCAGGATATACAGGCCCAATCCAGTAATAAGCTCACAAAACAAATAGATCAGATTTTCTCCGAATGGAACCACAAAGAACGCCCTGGAGGAGCAGTCGCAGTAGCCAAAGATGGCAAAATTGTATTTAGCAAAGGGTATGGAATGGCCAATCTGGAATATCATATTCCCAATGAGCCTGCTACCGTTTTTCATATTGCTTCGGTATCCAAGCAGTTTACCACGTTTGCTATTCTCCTTTTAGAAAAAGATGGAAAACTTTCCCTTGATGATGATATTCGGAAGTATCTACCTGAAATACCGGATTTTGGAACGAAGATTACCTTGCGTCATTTGGCGCATCATACCAGTGGGCTGCGGGACCAGTGGAATTTACTGGCCCTGGCAGGATGGAGACTTGATGATGTAATTACGCTGGATCATGTGATGGCCTTGATGAGCAGGCAAAAAGACCTGAATTTTGAGCCTGGAGAAGAGTATCTCTATTGTAATTCTGGTTTTACCCTCCTGGCTGAAATTGTGTCCAGAGTTTCCGGAAAATCATTCGCTGAATTTACCCGGGAACGAATATTCACGCCATTGAAAATGAATAACACCCTTTTTTATGTCGATCATGAAGAGATCGTTC
>JAGQVA010000174.1 GCA_020438265.1 Bacteroidota bacterium | reverse complement strand
ACGACGAAAAGGCAATGGTCAGAATAGATATGTCTGAATACCAGGAAAAACACTCTGTCAGCCGTTTGGTTGGTGCGCCTCCAGGATATGTGGGATATGATGAAGGTGGCCAGTTGACTGAAGCGGTTCGTAGAAAACCTTATTCTGTGATTCTGCTTGATGAGATTGAAAAGGCGCATCCGGATGTGTTCAACATTCTCCTTCAGGTGCTGGATGATGGCCGCCTGACCGATAATAAAGGTCGTCTGGTGAATTTCAAAAACACCATTATCATTATGACTTCCAATATGGGAGCCCATTATATTCAGGAGAAATTTGAGGAGTTGAACGAATCCAATAAAGACGCTTTAATGGTGATCATTAAGGATCAGGTGCTGGATTTATTGAAACGGCATTTGCGTCCAGAATTCCTCAACCGGATTGACGAAGCGATCGTGTTTGCTCCACTGAGTGAAGCTGATATGAAAGATATTGTGAGAATTCAGGCCAGAGGTTTGGTGAAAAAATTGAAGGAAATGGACGTTAGTCTGACTTTTGAAGATGAAGCCCTCGATCTGATTGCGAGTCTGGGATACGATCCTCAGTTTGGAGCCAGACCGGTGAAACGAATTCTTCAAAAAGAAGTTGTGAATCAGCTTTCAAAAGAAATCCTGGCAGGAAATATTCTTCGTGATTCCAAAATAAAAGTAGTGATGCGAAACGGTATGATTCGTTTTGAACAGGACAAAGTGAGTAGTAATTAGTGATCAAATTTTTATTGTTTGTACATCTCCTGTGAGGAATTTTCTTCACAGGAGATTTTTGGTATGAGAGTTGAGCGATATATGACAGGAGAACTTGAGAAAGGTTAGATTGCTATTTTCCCCGGATGTAAGGATTTTTAGAAAACCTTAACACAATTTTTTGGATTGTATATAACAGTTCTCCGAAGAAATTCGTAATATTGTTTACCAACCTCTTAAATAGTTTTTGATATGCCTGAGAAAAGACGAAATTTCTGGATCATGCTCACTGTAATTGCTGTCATCTTCTCTACAGCAAAATGGCTGGACAGCCGTCAATCCAAACAGTGTAAGTATGAAGTTCGCCACCACGAAGTAATTGTTCACCACAAAAAGAAAAGAAAATCGTGCAAGTCTTATAGGGAAGAGCACAAAAAACGCAAGCGTTGTTCCAGTATGTCTGTTGTGAGAACTCCGGCGATCGATGATTTTGTGTTCGTACACAAAGAGCCTGTTGTTACAAATTATAATGTAGTCAGAGAGCGAATTGGTTATCCCGAATTAGCTCGTGAAGCTGGAATTAATGGATCAGTAATCGTTCGGGTTTTGGTAGACGAAAGTGGTCAGTATCAAAAACATAAAATTATTTCCCAGGCTCATCCCATTCTTGGTAGAAAGTGTGAGCTTTATGTGAGTGACCTTGAATTTTCACCTGCAAAAAGAGATGGTAGAAATGTGAAATTCTGGGTGAATGTCCCATTCCATTTCCAAAATTAGCAGGAAGTAATAAGAATTTGTTTTCATTTGATTCCCCCTGTATAGCTCCGGTTATATAGGGGTTTTTTCTGTAAGATTTGACTCTTTTTTGTTCGGGAATAACAGGATGCTGGCATATACTTTGTCCCTTTTAAGGTATAATTCTACTGCACTTTGTAATATCTGAACTTATGACACCCCTCACCCTGTTATCCATAAGTCTGTTGACCATTTTTTCTTTTATTCATGGAGAAAGTCAACAATATTCTTTCATTTCTGCTAATTCTGCTAAAACTGCCGATTTATATTTTGAGGCTAATGAAGTAGATAAACCACCTGTATTAATTAATCGCGATGAAATTGAAGATCTGATTGGCTATCCCTCATTGGCATGGAATGCAGGGATTGAAGGGAAAGTAGTATTAAAAATACTTGTTGACAAAAATGGATATTATCTCAAACATGAGGTCAAAGAGAGTTTTCATCCGTTATTGCGAATCCCATGCGAAAATTATGTACAGTTTCTTGCATTCTCTCCTGCCCGTAAAAATGGCAACACGGTAAACTGCTGGTTGGAGGTTCCTTTTGAATTTTCTATTCCCTAGTTGAGGGTTTTTGCCGATAAAGTAAAAATATAAGTGAATTCTCTGGCGTTTTTCTTTTAAGATCGAAAAGAAAAAATTGTACATTTACTGCCTGGATTCACAAAATATCTGGTAAACCTTCTTCTCATGAAGCAATTCCCTTTATTCCTAAAAAGACAATTTTATTTATCTGCACTCCTGATTACCTGTTTTACAGGATTTAGCGGGAGCCTGGTTTTCGCCCAACCCTGTATCGATACTTTTCCCTATCTGGAGGATTTTGATAGTGGAGCCGGAGGGTGGTCAGCCTCTATTCCGGGCTTGTCAGGCTGGACTTTGGGCACTCCCAATAAGCCTGTAATTAATTCGGCTGCTTCTGCTCCTAATTCATGGATCACTGGTGGATTAACAGGAACTTACGCTAATAATAACAGTAGTTTCGTCGAAAGTCCCTGTTTTGATTTTTCCAATCTGACTAACCCTGCCATTGCTTTGAGTGTATGGTGGGAATCTGAGTATAGCTGGGATGGGGCAACATTGGTTTCTTCCATTGATAATGGTGCTTCCTGGCAATCTGTCGGAAAAGCCTATGATCCGGTAAACTGGTATAATGATACAACCATCAGTGGTGGACAATTTGGTGGGCCTTGTGGTAAGGGAGCAGGCTGGACAGGATTGATTTCCAATAATCTTGGTAGTGGCGGATGGGTACAGGCGCAACGTCCACTTACGGGTCTTGGCGGTCAGCCTAATGTGAAATTCCGAATTTGTTTTGCTTCTGATTTTTCAAACAAATACGACGGATTTGCATTTGATGATATCATTATTGCCGAATTGCCAGATATAGATCTTGGCCCGGATACTGTCATGTGTTATAATGACACCCTCCTTCTTGATGGATGTTTTCCTTCAGGTGAAAAATATTTCTGGAATACAAATCCTGCCGATACATTCTGTACTCTTACAGTCTTAAATGGGAGTATTTTTGTCATTACTGCAATTGATTCCTTTGGTTTTATCGCCAGGGATACGATCCAGGTATCCTTTTCACCTACCAATGTTCAGTTGCCACCCAATCAGCTGGTTTGCCCTGGCGATTCATTCATTGTCAATGCAATGAACTCCTGGGCCAATTTTCTCTGGCTTCCTGATAGTACCACCAACCAGGTAAAAACCTTGAAGGTTGCCGGGAAATACAAGGTGATAGCTACTGATAATTTTGGCTGCCAATCAATAGATTCAATTACTTTGTATGTGGACAACGTCCCAGTCATTAATCTTGGACCTGATACGACCATTTGTATAGGGGATTCATATACCCTCAATGCCGGAAATGCAAGTCCGGGAAGTTCCTACCTCTGGAATTTTGGAGGTGCAACTACTCAGACCATTATCGTTACTGCGCCGGGTATGTATGCAGTCCAGCTTACAACACAAGCCCAGTGTATAACTACTGATACAATGAACCTCTCGGTTCAATTTACCCCGGCAATTGATCTGGGACCCGACAGGGTAGAGTGTGATTCTTTTACTTTGAATGCCAATAACCCTGGTTCTACTTTTTTGTGGTCAACAAATCAAACTACTCAGGCCATCAATAGTAGTATTCCGGGTACCTATTGGGTGAATGTGACCAATTCCTTTGGGTGTTCCAGTTCTGATACAGTAAATATTACCGGTGGCCAAATCCCCTTGGTAAATCTGGGACCAGATACTGTCATTTGTAATAATCAAACCATTACCCTGAATGGAGGACCAGCCAGTAATCAATATCTATGGTCTACTTCAGCGAATACTCCTTCAATTTCTGTCAACTTACCAGGTGAGTATTCAGTTATTGTAACAAATGCTGATAACTGTGTTGCTTATGATACAGTGGTCGTTACGCTTTCTCCATTGGTCGTTGACCTTGGACCAGACTTTAATATTTGCCAGGGAGATTCTAATTTGTTATATGCTGGCAATACGGGCCTAATATACAATTGGAGTACCGGAGAGAATACTCCCCAAATTTATATAACACTTGGTGGAGTGTATTCTGTCACCGTTATTGATACCTTAGGTTGTCTCGCTACTGATAATATTGTCATCACCTCACAACCCGATTTTACTCCTGACTTTAGTATTAATCCGGATACCGGAGATTTATTCCAACAGATTCAGTTTACTGATCTGAGCTCAGGTTCTCCAACTTCATGGTTATGGAATTTTGGTGATAATACTACCTCTACTCAGCAAAATCCCACGCATACCTATCAGTCAATCGATACTTTTACTGTTTGCCTGACAGTCAGTGATGGAGTATGTACAAATACCATTTGTGATCAGATCGTCATCGATATATTTGAGGACATTGAAGACGAACTTGGACTAGACCTGAAAGTTTTCCCAAATCCGAATAAAGGAGTTTTCCAGGTTGATTTCTCTACCTTTTCTTTTAACCGGGTGAAGTTAGAGATCTACGATATGGCTGGTAAAATCATCATGGGCAAGGATCTGGGTAATGTTGCTTCACATCGGGAATCCATAAATATCAGTAATTTGCCCGGAGGGCTTTATCTGTTAAAGTTAAATATTAATGACCAGGCTGTTTACAGAAAGGTGATGGTCCATTAGCATAAATCGATTCAATGATTGTTATCCTGGGATACTTTTTAAGTAACCCGGGATAATGTATTTTCGCCCCACCTGTTTGTCTAAAAAAAAATTGTATGAAGAGTGATGTTCATGTTTTTGCCCCGGCAAGTGTGGCAAATGTTGCCTGTGGGTTTGACACGCTGGGTTTTGCGATTTTAAGACCCGGAGATGAAATGATTGTCAGGTTAAGCAAAAAACCGGGTTTGACAATTAAGAAGATTCATGGAGATCAGGGGAAATTGCCCCTTGAACCTGAAAAAAACACGGCTGGAGTAGCCGCTCTGGCGCTATTGGAGCATCTGGGTTTTCAGGGCGGGATTGAAATGGAAATCATCAAGGGAATACCTATCGGGAGCGGTTTGGGATCCAGTGCCTGTAGCGCTGTGGCAGGGGCTGTGGCAGTGAATGAACTCCTGGATCGGCCTTTAACCAAAAAAGAACTTCTTCCTTTTGCGCTAAAAGGAGAAGCCCTGGCCAGTGGAGGCGCCATTCACGCTGATAATGTAGGGCCTTGCCTGCTCGGAGGAATGGTCCTTATTCGGAGCAATCAGGATATGGATACGGTTAAAATTCCCGTGCCTGAAGATCTTTATGTGGCAGTCGTACTTCCTGAATTGGAAATTTTAACGGTAGATGCGAGAAATATTCTTCGCAAGGAAATTCCGCTTACAGATGCGATAACCCAATGGGGAAATCTGGGTGGTATGGTTGCCGGATTTATGAAATCAGATTACGAATTAATAGGCCGATCATTTGAGGATGTGATTGCAGAACCTTATCGTGCATCCCTGATCCCTGATTTTTATAAAGTGAAAACGGCAGCTATGGAAGCAGGGGCTTTGGGTTGCAGCATCTCCGGAGCCGGTCCGGCTATGTTTGCACTCTGCAAAGGTGATGAGGTAGCCTTTAAAGTTGGAATTGCTATGCAGCAGGCATTTTTTCGGGCGGGAGTCGGAAGTGAAAGATATATTTCAACCATTAATACATTGGGAGCGGAAAGAATCCGGTAATTACATTTGTCTTATGAAATTTTACAGTACAAATAATGGCAATCTGAAAACTGGATTAAAGGAAGCTGTTTTGGAAGGCCTGGCCAAAGACCGTGGTTTGTTTATGCCAGAAACGATTAGCCGTCTGCCTCAATCCTTTTTTGAACACATTGATGAAATGTCTTTTCAGGATATTGCGATTCAGATTTCTCAGTTAATCTTTCAGGATTCAATTGAGCAAACGGAAATAGAAAGGATGATTGAAAAGGCAATTACCTTCGATGCACCTTTGGTAAATATTAGCAAAAAAACGCATATCCTGGAACTTTTCCATGGCCCTTCTCTCGCTTTCAAAGATTTCGGCGCCCGGTTTATGGCTCAGTTGATGGCCTATCTCATTCGGGGAAATAATCGAAATCTGACCATTTTGGTGGCGACTTCAGGAGATACTGGAGGAGCGGTTGCGCAAGGATTTTATGAAACCGAAGGAATCGAAGTCATTATTTTATATCCCAGTGGAAAAGTCAGTGATTTGCAGGAAAAACAATTAACAACGCTGGGAAAAAATGTAACTGCACTCGAAATTGACGGGACATTTGACGACTGCCAGGCCATGGTAAAAGAGGCCTTTATGGATGCGGAGCTAAAACAAAAACGAAACCTCAGCTCTGCCAATTCGATCAACATTGCCCGGCTTATTCCACAAACGTTTTATTATTTCAGAGCTTACCAGCAATTATCACCTGAAGAAAGGGAAAAAGCCACTTTTGTTGTGCCTAGCGGGAATTTCGGTAACCTGACTGCCGGACTAATGGCCTATAAAATGGGGCTTCCTGTCAGGCAATTTATTGCTGCAACCAATATTAATGATGTCGTGCCGCAGTATTTGGCTACGGGTGTTTTTCAGCCGCGTAAATCTGTTCAGACCCTTTCCAATGCCATGGACATTGGAAATCCCAGTAATTTCGCCAGGATGATTGATTTATTTCATAAAGATTCCAATCCTCTCGATTCGGTTGTGAAAGGATATTCTTTTAACGACCAGCAGACAATGGCGGCGATTAGGCAAGTATTTGAACAGACCGGATATATCATAGACCCTCATGGGGCGGTTGGCTGGCTGGCTTTCCAGGCATATTTGCGTGAAGAACCAGATGCCTGCGGTATTATCCTTGAAACGGCTCATCCGGCGAAATTCCTTGAAACGGTCGAATCTGCCATCGGCCAGGAGGTTTCAGTACCTGTCAGACTGGAAACTTTTAGAAATAAAGAAAAAAATGCGATATTTTTACCTCCAGCCTATGAGGCACTCAAACAATTTTTAATGAATGATTAACACTTCTATGAAGTATTTATCCATCCTGCTTATCCTTGTCTCTGCTTTCTCTTTTTCATCTGCTCAGTCATTTCGTCAGGGAGAACTAGCCGTAAGCCCCGGTCTGGGCCTGATCGGTCCTCTGGGAGCTTATAATAGCCCGGTTCAGTTGATTATTAATGCTGAATATGGACTTGATGATGTCTTTGGCGTGGGAGGTTTTCTTGGATTCCGATATATCAATGGTTCGTTAAACGGCCCCACTGGTAGCAACGCAATTAATACCGCTTTTGGACTCAGAGCAACCGGGCACTTTATTCCAGGTTTTAATAAGTTCCTGGATATGTCAATTGATGACTCAAAGGTGGATGTTTACATAACTGTTTTAACCGGATACGAAATTAAAAATCCACAATATCCTGCCATCAGGGCGTTTATTTTTCCACGACCAATCGTAGGGGCGAAATATTATTTAACTGATCCTCTTGCCGTATGGGTGGAACTGGGATTAGGAGCTTTTGCTTTGTTTAATGGGGGGATTACGTTGCGGTTGTAGGTTATTATTCCGGTCTGGCTTTAAGCCCCAAATCCTCAACAGCATCTCTGATTTGCTCCATAAAAGCATTTCCCGGATCTGATTTCTGAGTTAAATAGTTAGGATCACTTTCTTTCCACCACTGACTTCCTTTGAAGGTTTGATATTCGTGATGGCCAATCAGGAATTGAATGGGGTATTTGTCTTTCAGGTAACGAACCAATTGAATATTGGCAACTGCCTGAGCTTCAGTCAAAGGCGTTTCTGGAGTTCCTCCTACATTTTCGACGCCAATTGCGCAATAATTAAGGCCAATGACATGGCGTGCAAATGTTGTTTCAGGAAGTAACCGGTAAATCGTTCCATCCCGGTCAACTACAAATTGAGACGATACATTCAGGCTACTGGCGTTTTTAATTCCCTCGCGATGACTGGGAAGCAATGCCGGGTAAAAAGTGCGGTAAGTTGCCTCAAACGTGGGAATAACGGTGTGGTGAATAACGATGATCCGGGGTTCAATGACAGGTTCTTCCAAATCAAGTTCATGGTGCACTTTCAAATACTGGAGAGATAATTTTTTTCTTTCTTCATCAAAGATAATGGGCTTATCAATAATGGTGAGGTCTTCCCGGGCAGATGAAAATGTATCGTTGCTGGTCGAAATAGCGGTTTCACCTGAAGGATTTTTTTGTTGGGTTTTACAGGAGAAAATTAGCCCAAGATACAGGATTGCGATAAAGAATCTCATGATTATTTTATTTGTAACTCACTACCCCACACTTTTTATATACTTCCCACAACGTCTATTTTCCCAAAACAATTTTCTGATATCTTCCTCCATCAATCTGGATAAAATAAATTCCGGGGGGTAACTCGTATAGCTGGAGCTCAATCTGAGACTGATTTAATGCCTCATATTGGCCTAACTCCTGCCCGGTAACAGATATTACTCTTATCAGGTGTTCTCCTGGCAGAGGGAATTCTATGAATACCTGACCCAAGGTTGGGTTAGGATAAATTCTGGCTGAAGATTCCGAAAGATCTGTATCAATAGCAGTAAAGAACCCATTACTTTTCCCAAAAGTTGGATACATGAGACCAAAAGAGCCAGTGCCATTGGGAAAACGACCAAAGGTCGTGTCATTGTCCTGGATTCCAAAACTTACAGAATCAAGAATTGTCCCGTCAGCATAAGCCAGGGATAAAAATTCTCCATTATTTGACAGGCGAAAATTGGCGTGTAATCCATTCTGATTAAGATCTTCGTCAGCCCAGATAATCAGAAAACTCATTGGCTGGATAGAAGTGTCCGGGAAAGCCCATTTGGATGGTAGCGTCGAATCATCG
>JAGQVA010000173.1 GCA_020438265.1 Bacteroidota bacterium | reverse complement strand
GGACCCCGTGGATGAAAGGTGATTAAGTGCTTGCTGGTATCTCCTTTTTCAAGGCCTCTGGCCATGGCTTCGACGACCTTTCTTTCACCTTCGGTATGGATATTATGATCTCCGCCCAGAATCCAGATAATGGGTTTTTCTTTATACCTTTTCCCCAAATACTCCCCAAATGTGTGTGCATTATCCTCATTAAAGATCACATCATTGGGATTGTTTTCACTCCAATAACTGCCCCAGGTGGGTAACATGCCAATGGTTAGACCTAAGGAAGCAGCTTTATCAACGATGTAATCGACGTGTTTGAAATAGTCTTCATTGGGCTTGGTGGGATCATTTTTCTTTAGGGGAATATGCCCGTATGCATTTGGAACTTCAAGCCCTCCCAATTGTGCCAGGACCACAGCCTGAATGACAGTAAAACCTTTTTCAGCGCGATTGGTGAGGTAAAGATCTGTTTCTTCGCGATTGAGGCGGTGGAATAGCTCCCAGGCAGTATCGCCGAGATAGAAAAACGGGGTTCCATCTTCATTGATGAGATAACGGCCATTGGAACTGACTTTTGTGGGTTGGCTAAAAAGAGAAAAAATTGAGAAAATTGAGATGAGTAATAAAGTAAGCGATTTTTTCATTGGGGAATGGGTTTGTTAAGGATGCTGAAATTAGCGAAATATAAAGGAAATGTCTGTCTTGTACTTTCATAGGGAGCTATTTCATTATTTCGCCGCTTTGAAAAACGACTCAATAATATAGGGACTTTCATTCTGTTGAATGATTCTTCCTTATATCCCCCCGGGATAGTAAAATCAAGCATTCGCCAGAATGGAAAAATCCCCTTTCATTGCGCCGTTTTTTAAAGCGGCGCGAAAGTTAAACACATACAGAAAGTCCATTTACCTTTTCCCCTTCTGCCAAAACTTCTGTATTTTACCAGCTTATTCGGCAATTAGGTTTTTGCTTTTAGCTGTTGGCTAGATATAAATTACCCATAAGACTAACAGGAATTTCTGCTAAAAGCTAATGGCCAATTTCTAATAGCCAAATAATGAGACCCAAAATACTGATTATTGCTTAAACCCACGAACGATGATTAACTACCCTACCTTAAAGAATCTATCTTTGATAATCGGGATCTTTTGTCTGAGTATGGGCTTACCTTCACAGGTCCTGGCCCAGAAAATAGACATGGATCTGCTAAAAAGTATGAAAGCCCGGAGTATCGGCCCAGCCGGAATGAGCGGCCGTGTTACTGCAATTGATGTGGTGAATAATAACTCCCGGATCATGTATGTCGGTACTGCCTCTGGCGGAATGTGGAAGTCTGAAAGTGGCGGTATTGCCTGGAAACCAATTTTTGATGTTTTGAAAGTGGCTTCTATTGGAGCTTTGCAGATTTTTTAGAAAAATCCTGATGTGATTTGGGTAGGTACGGGTGAGGGAAATCCCCGTAAC
Source organism: Bacteroidota bacterium (assembly GCA_020438265.1). Lineage (GTDB taxonomy): Bacteria > Bacteroidota > Bacteroidia > J057 > J057 > JAGQVA01. Next base: position 7,436 of record JAGQVA010000173.1, on the reverse strand, counting down.
AGCCAGACCAGTGGTGCGGGTGTGTACCGAAGCCTTGACGGAGGGAAAAACTGGGAATTGATGGGCCTGGAAGGAACCCGAAATATACACAGAATTATTATCCATCCCGAAAACTCGGATATCGTTTATGTTGGTGCACAGGGCTCAGCGTGGGGCGATTCTGAAGATCGGGGCGTTTTTAAAACCACTGATGGAGGAAAAACCTGGGCGAAAATTCTTTATGTAAATCCCAAAACAGGTATTGGAGATATGGTCATGGACCCTCAAAATCCCAATAAAATCATTGCTGCCATGTGGGAGTTTCGTCGTAAACCCTGGACGTTTACTTCCGGAGGCCCCGGCTCAGGTATGTATGTAACCTTTGACGGAGGGAAAACCTGGAAAAAAAGAACCAGTGATGACGGACTGCCCAAAGGAGAACTCGGAAGAATGGGACTGGCGATTGCACCTAGTAACCCTAATCGTGTTTATGCACTTGTTGAATCTAAAAAGAATGCACTTTATCGCTCAGAAGATGGAGGATTTACCTGGAAGAAGATTAATGATAAGGAAGAAATTGGAAACCGTCCATTTTACTATTACGATATTTTTGTTGATCCGAAAAATGAAAACCGCTTATACAGTATCCATTCAATGGTTTCCAGAACTGAGGATGGAGGAAATTCATTTAGGATAATTGTTCCTTACAGCGGTGTGCACCCGGATCATCATGCTTTCTGGATTCACCCGGAAGATCCTTATTTTTTGATAGACGGGAATGATGGAGGAATGAATATTTCCAGAGACATGGGTGAAAACTGGCGATTTGTAGAAAATTTGCCTTTAGCGCAGTACTATCACGTTAACGTCGACAACGAAATGCCCTATAATGTCTATGGAGGTATGCAGGATAACGGCTCATGGAGAGGTCCAGCCTATGTCTGGCGTGCGGGTGGTATCAGAAATTCTTATTGGGAGGAATTGTTTTTTGGAGATGGATTTGATGTAATGCCAGACCCTTCAGATGCCAATGTAGGCTATGCAATGTCACAGGGAGGAAACCTGGGGCGTTATGATTTTAAAACAGGGAATACACGTTTTATTAAACCGGTTCATCCTGATGGAATTCCCCTTCGTTTTAACTGGAATGCTGCGATTGCTCAAAATCCATTTAACCCGGCTTCGATATACTATGGAAGTCAGTTTGTGCATAAAAGTAATGACCGGGGTGAAACATGGGAGGTTATTTCTCCAGATTTAACCACCAATGACCCGGAAAAACAAAAACAACTCGAAAGTGGTGGATTAACTTATGATGTAACTCAGGCCGAAAACCATACGACTATCGTCGCTATTGCGCCCAGCCCGGTTGATGAAAACACCATTTGGGTAGGTACAGATGATGGGAATCTTCAGCTGACTCGTGATGGAGGTAAAACCTGGAAAAACCAGAGTAAAAAACTCAAAGAAGTGCCTGAAGGAAGCTGGATTCCTCAAATTCATCCCTCGAATAAAAATGCCGATGAAGCCTATGTGATCATTAATAATTATCGCCGGGATGATTGGACTCCTTATGTGTATCGCACCAAAAATGGAGGCAAATCCTGGGAGAGAATTGTTGACCAGGATGATGTCTGGGGTTATGCGCTTTCCATTGTTCAGGACCTGATTGAGCCCAAATTATTATTCCTTGGAACTGAATTTGGCCTGTATGTAAGCATTGATGAAGGGGAAAACTGGACACAGTGGAAACATGGTTATCCTACTGTTTCGACCATGGACATGAAAATTCATCCTCGTGAGCACGATTTGGTGATTGCGACTTTTGGTCGGGCAGCCTATGTGCTTGATGATATTCGTCCCCTGAGAGCAATGGCCAGCAATGGGTCAAAAGTACTGGATGAGCCTCTTTATGCTTTTGAAACGCCTGAAGCGGTGCTTGTTGATACGCGGCAGGCCGCCGGGATTCGTTTTGCAGCGGATGCTATTTTTTCTGGAGAAAATCGCCAGACAGGAGCCAGAATTTCCTTCTCTGTTAATCCTGATGCGCTGAAAGAAACCAAAGATGGACAGGGGAAAGAAGACGAGGACTCAGAAGAAAAATCTGGTAGAGGAAAGAGCGCTTCATCAGATAGTGTGAATATGCAGATTCTTAATGCAGAAGGAGAAGTCATTCGCAACCTTGCTTTTAAACCTGAAAAAGGAGTGAATCGCGTCATCTGGCGACTGGATCGGAAAGGCGAACGCCTTGGGGGAGGAAATCGCTCCGGGCGTGGAGGTGGGGCTGGCCGGGAACCCAGTGGTGGTCCTGTTATGCCTGGGGAATATACTGCCAAACTTACTTACGGGGGACATGAAGCTACTACAAAGATCAAGGTTATTCTTGATCCAAGACTGGAAGGTGATCTGACCAATCTGACAGCTTATTATGATCTCAATACAGAAAGAATAAAATATATTGGTTTGATTAAGAAGGCTGTAGATCAGCTCAATGAAGCTAAAAAAACGGTAGGAGAAGTAGACAAACTGTTAGCAGGAAAAGATGATGAAGCAGTAAAAGCGTTGAAAAAGCAAGGAAAAACGATGAAAGATTCGGCGCAGAAAATTCTTGATCTGATTATGGGACCTGAAGGAAAACAGGGAATTTATCGTGATCCATTTATCCTAAGCAGTCAGTTATATGGCATGCAGAGTTATCTGGAGCCTTCATTAAATCCTGCCACCCAAACCCAGGAGATCGTTATGAAACAATTCAAAGATCAATTGGAGGATGTTTTGACAAAGGTAAATGCCTTCTTTACAGATCAGTGGCCTGAATACCAGAAGAAAGCTGAAGCATTGTCTTTATCGCCTTTTGAAGAAGTAGAAACCCTTAAAATTGACTAGTAAATAAAAGAAATGACCGCGATCAAACCATTGAATGAAAGGAAATATGACTGGTTTTTTGTCGTAGCCTTTTCTTTGTTTATCCTGACGTCAATTATTACGGATTCTGTGAATGGTCTTAATGGTCAACTCGATCCCAATAGTGGTTATGCCGTCGAAAGGTTTATCTATCATAATTACGCCAAAAAAGCTGACCCGCTCCTGATTGCCAATCCGCCTCAGGTGCGGGTTTCGGCTGCTATTTCGGCTTTTGTCTGGCTTCCGCTATATGTGTTTTTCGTTCTCGGATTTGTAAAAGGATGGAATCATATCCGGGTTCCCGGATTGATTTACGGAGGGGCTTTGACACATGGAATGATTACCTATATGGCTGAGGGAATGTTTGGGCAGGTTGCAACGGAGGGCTGGCAACAGCTGCCAGAGTGTGTACCACCAGATACGACCTATTATTTTTTTACCAATCTTCCCTATTTGCTGGTTCCTGCTTTAATGATCTGGCGAATGTGGAAACCGAATCCTTTTAATTAGCTGTTAGCTATTGGCCTTTAGCTATTGGCTTTTGGACTTTTGAGTAGATCCAGCCAATAGCTAACGGCCAATAGCCAAATTCTTATTCAATGAAACCAGGAGATACTCACCAAAAAGATTTTTCTTTTTCTCAGGAGCAGGTAAATGCCTTTGCTGAAATCAGCGGGGATAAAAATCCCATTCATATTGATGCGGAATATGCCGCTGAGACTGTTTACAAAAAGCCCATTATTCATGGTTTTCTGGGTGGGAGCGTGATTTCCAATGTACTGGGAACGGAGTTTCCCGGAGAAGGCACTGTTTATCTGAAGCAGGAAATGACTTTTCGCCGTCCCATGTATCCGGATGTGGCATACAGAGTGATTCTCACGGTTCTGGAAGTGGACGAGCGACGGAATCGTGCCGAGATTGAAACCAAGATTGTTTCAGTTGAGGATGGGAAGCCGGTTTTGACAGGATCAGCCAGTGTGATGCATAAGGAGCGGATTTAGCAGCCAGGGGCGCAAAATTTTGCGCCCCTGGCTTTAATATTTACACCTCAGTAGTCATACCCTCCGGCCCCAACCCCGCCCTTACCTCCTCCAACTCCGCCAGAAGAGGGCTTACTATTCTCGCGTCCCTTTTTCGCCCGAAAACTACCCCAATCATTCCTCCACCAAAGGTACATACCGAAACCAGCAAATGGGTAAGAAGGCGTTCAAACTCTTCCATTTCCTGTAAGGATTCCAGGTAAACAAGGTTGATTCCGAGTACCAGGATGAGCAGGTAAATCGGAATGACAGTGCGGTTGACAAATCGCCTTCTTTTGAGTTTTTTGATCGTTTGGCTGATAAATTGGGCACTGTTGAGATTAAGCGAATGGTTTCTCCAACTAATCACCAAAGACCAGATAAATACCAGTGCCAGGATCATATCAAGATAGATCATAATCATGCCTGCCTGAAAAAACCATGTATGGGGGGCCGTTTTTTGCCAAAGCAGGCCAATCGCAACAAATACAATGGCAAAGCTCACACTTACAGCCAATCCGGCAAAAATGGTTTTTCTCTGCAGACGAATAATCTGACTCATGATTGATTCATGATTTAGCTCTGTAGATATTTCATCCGGAGCCTGATTTTCCTGCCATTGCGATTGTATATCTTCAAACTTCATAATTTTCTTTTTCCATCATTTTGGACAATCTTTCTTTGATTCGTTTGATCTTCACACCTGTATGACTGGTCGTAATACCCATCACGGAGGAAATTTCTTTGTAGGAAACCTTTTCCAGAACCATTCCAATGATCAAGCGATCTTCCTTGGGTAGTTGACTGATACAATATGCGAGAAAATCAAGTGCTTTTTCTTTTGATTTCTTTTCTGCCATTTGATCAGATGCGACAAATTGATCAGGAGAGATTTCACGATCAACAAATACCCTGGATTTTCGCCTGGAGGTACGGTTAAACATAAGGGCCGAATTTACTGCGATTCTGAAGATCCAGGTGCTGATTTTTGCCTCATTTCTAAAGGAATCGAGGTTATTCCAGATATTGATCAAAATCTCCTGATACAAATCATGAACCTCTGTACGGTCATAAAGATATCCATAACAGATCCGATAAATCTGATCCTTGTGCTGGCTTACCAGTTCCTTAAATTGTCTTTCCCGTTGGTTCATCAAATATTTAGATACAAAAACATGAAATTTATTACAGAAAAAAATAACTTTGTCAAAAGAGGCCCTTTTTTTGCTGGTTTAAACACAAAAACCGCTATTTTTTAGAATAGAATATGCATTTGAAAAATTTATGTACTATCTTTAAATCTATGAAACAAAGGCTCCTGCTGACTTTTATTTCATTGCTTATTCTATTACCCTCCTATCTTCTGGGGTCAGACCTTGATAGCTTAAAACAGGAAATTTCGGTTTTATCACAAGATAGAACCAAAAGAAAAGAGTTGATGTTGTCCTATCGGGCAATATGTAAATATTATTTTGACCATAATCAGCGCTCCGAAGCAACTCAATATTTGAATGATGGCTTAATCATTGCCCGGGAATTAAAAGATCGCGAACAGGAATATTTTTTCCTTGAGAGATTAGGCATCCTCAATTTTTATCCACTGGATAATTACGCCAAAGCGATTACCCTGCTTCTGGATGCCGAAAGAATCGGAAACGCTGTTGCCAAGCCAGACCAAATGGCTCATACACTGTCGCGTATTGCTCAGGTATATGTGAGTTTAGGGCATTATGACGATGCCATTGAATACCAATATCGCGCACTTAATATTGCCGACAAATTAAAAGATACTACCCGTCTTGCCGATAGTTATTATATCATGGGCACGATTTACTGGTCTCAGGATGCTTATAAGAAAGCACTTGAAAACTTCAAAAATGCACTAAAAATGGGGCGTTATGTGAAGAATGACCGTGATTTGTATACGTATATGGCTGCTGTAGGAGCCATGTATGTGGAGTTGAAGGAATATGATGAAGCAATGGATTATCTGAGACGGTCTCAGGAATTGGCGATAAAAATAGGGCACCTTTATGGTGATGCATATTCCGAAGGAGCAATTGGTAGTGTGTATAAGGAACAGGGAAGTTATTCCAGGGCTCTGGAAAGCCTGGACCGATCAGTATTGATATTTGATAGCCTGGGTATCAGGCACGAATATGCCGGATTTCAGTTGGAAGTTGCAGATGTATACACCCGAATGGATAACCCTGATCGCGCCTTGAAGTTATTGGAAAAAATAGAACCAACCATTGACGGAATCAGGTCTCTTTCACTCAAGAAAGATTTGTATAAGCACAGGTTTGAAGCGTATGAAAAATTAAACCAATTGGATAAGGCCTTAAAAACATATAAGGAATATATTGGGATTAAAGATTCATTGCTCAATGAAAAGAAAATTGCAAAGGTTGTGCAAGCCGAGCATGAGGTAGAACTCGCCAAAATTCAGGCTGAAGAAACAAGAAAAAGTATTGAAGATGCCAACGAACAGAAATATTTGATGGCTTCTGGAATACTGGTTTTCTTCTTAATGTTAGGAGCTGGCGTTTATTGGGCCCGGTTGCGAAATCGTGAGTTAAGAGAAAGTAATCAGCTTTTGGAAGCCAAAACCCGGGAAATTAAATTGCAAATGGAGCGTTTGGCTTCTTCCAATGAAGAGCTGAGACAATTTGCCCATGTGACTTCTCATGATTTGCGTGAGCCGCTGAGAAGTATCAGTAGCTTTACCACATTGCTGAAAAGAAGATATGCAGGTAAACTTGACCCTGAAGCGGATGAATTTATCAAGTTTATCACAAATGGGGTTAAACGAATGGACACCCTTTTATCCGACCTGTTAGCTTATTCAGTCGTTGGAATTGGCCGTACCGAGTATGAAATGGTCGATATCAATGAAATCATTGCCGGTATCATCGCCAGCTTGAATCGGGATAAGGCTACTCAGGGAGCAAGGATTTCTATTCAAAACCTTCCCGAGCTGGTCGCTAATAAAAAACAGATTTCTCAGCTTTTTCAGCACCTGATCGATAATGCGATTAAATTCCGCAGAGAAGAGGTTCCTGAAATTAAAATCAGCTGCCAATCTCATGAAGAAGGTCATCTTTTCTCCATTCGGGATAATGGAATCGGAATGGATGAAGCGTATAAAGACAAGATTTTCGGACTCTTTCTGAGACTTCATCATAAGAAGACCAAGTACAAAGGAACCGGGATTGGACTGTCAATCTGTAAGAAGATTGTTGAACAGCACAAAGGAAGAATCTGGATCGAATCCAAACTGGGAGAAGGAACGACCGTTTTCTTTGTTCTGCCTGACTCCCCGCTTGAGAGCGAGGACCCGTTTGAAGAGCCCGAAACAATCAGTAGCCATCATCACCTTACTGTCGAATGAATACAGAGCCAGGTCGCAAATATGTAGACCGACTCTTTGAGATTTTCCGCACTTTAAGGGCAAACTACTCATATCTGGGGCTGGTATTTTTTACTGCAATTGCACCGGTTACCATTTCCACTTTTCTTTTGGTTTATCTTGAA
>JAGQVA010000172.1 GCA_020438265.1 Bacteroidota bacterium | reverse complement strand
GGAAAATTCTCGGTAATGAATTTTATAATATTCATCCGCGAAATCCCGGAGAACATGGGGGAGGGATCAAAATGGTCCCTGGAGCCTTTGGGGTAACGATTGCCGGAAATATTTTTCACCATATCGGAGGTAATGCCCTTTGGTTTGACAAATATCAGGGAGAGCTGATTATCTATGGAAATCAGTTTTATGATAATGCTTTTAAAAATATCTTTCTGGAAATTTCAGATGAAAACCCCAGAAAAAAGCCAAAATTTGGAGCTATTATCGCCGGAAATATTGTCCGAAATGGGGAAAGACACGGTATTTTTATCTCAGCTTCCAGCAACTGCGATGTATTTGGGAATATCGTATCCTCATGGCTGCCAGGAGTCATTCATGGAATGCCCCGAAAATTTAATGTTGATCGTGAAGGTGAACTGGCTGATACGACCAAAGAAGCCAAACTGATTGGTAACCGCTTTCACCATAATGTAATAAAGAATACTTATCACTCTGCTCATATTGCTGTTTATGATGGCGAGGGAGCATCTGATAATCAAGTATATAGAAACTATTACACAATTGGCCATAAGGCAGAGAGGAAGGATGAGTGGATTATGCAGGCACAATTGAGTATAAATTCTGGAAGTTATCTGGGAGGGGTGGACAAAGCAGGATTGGATGAATTTGATGCAGAGGGAATTGAAGGACCGTGGATTGAAACCCTCCCATTTAGCTTCGCAGAATCGGGTATTCAGGCTTTGCTGGATAAATACCCTGAGTTGGATGAGTATACAATTATGGTTTGGTAAATGATTGATCTTATTCCATAAAATTTCGGTTTATTTAACTTGAAATAGAGAGCCTCCGGTTTTTAGGTCAGCAAATGGTTCTTTAATATTATTTCACCCACAGGAGGTCCCCAGTCAAGCTGGGGAAGACGCACTGCGTCCATGCTTGCGCATGTGAGATACACGCCGAACATTTCGGCGTGTTTTTAACAGCCATTGGCTGTCATCCCCAGCTTGACTGGGGACCTCCGGGCTGACAAAAAGTATTAAATCCCGCTCCTCATTTACTTCATGCCTGATTTATTTCACCCATAATTATTTTTCTCTTGGTAAAAGATGCCTTTATCCATTAACTTGCGGGGATGAAATCTAATGAATCCAATCCATGAAAAACCTGTCATTGATATATTTTTTGGCTTTTTCTTTCTTCCTGACTTCATGTGGAGCATTTGGCATCCATTTCAATGTGCACAACCCTAAAAAACCCGGTAAACCTCCCAAATTTTCTGAGGAAGCCGTTCTCCTCGGTGCAATGACTCCCTACCGCTCATGCTTCGATGTACATTATTATGATTTATCGGTGACCCTTGATCCTTATAAACAAAAAGGGTTGGCTGGAAATGTTGAAATCCATGCAATCGCCCAAACTGATTTTGATACATTACAAATAGATCTTCACCCTGATTTTGAGATCCTGAGAATATTCGATAAGGAAAATGAAAAAGCCGGACCATTGAATTACGAATGGAAAGAACGCGCCATTTTTGTTCATTATCCCCAGAAAAAAGGAAGCCATTTTATTTTAAAGGTCGAATATGAAGGCAAACCACCATTTGCCAAAAATCCCCCGTGGGAGGGCGGTTTTGTATGGAAAAAAGATAAAAACGGCAAACCCTGGGTAGGTGTGGCCTGCGAATCGGAAGGAGCCAGTGTCTGGTGGCCATTAAAAGACCATACGGCAGATGAACCTGATAGCATAAGACTGCATTATACTGTTCCCAAAGACCTTGTTGCGGTAGGAAACGGGCAGTTTATTGGAAAATATGAAGGGAAAGATCAGACCACCTGGGAATGGTTTGTCTCCTATCCGATCAATACCTATAATGTCACGATTTATGTGGGTGATTTTCAGATATTGGAAGATACCTATACAGGCGTTGATGGTCGCGAACTGGTGATCAACCACTACGTTTTACCGGAAAATTATCAGAAAGCTAAAAAACATTTTGAGCAGGTAAAACCGATCATCAGATCGTTTGAAAACTGGTTTGGCCCTTATCCCTGGTACAGAGATGGATTCAAACTCATCGAATCTCCTTATGCGGGAATGGAGCATCAGACTGCAATTGCCTATGGCAATGGGTATAAAAACGATATAGATTCGGCGACGGATTATATCATTGTCCATGAAACTGCCCACGAATGGTGGGGTAATAGCATTACCGCCCGCGATCTGGCCGATGTCTGGATTCAGGAAGGATTTGCGACCTATGCTGAGTCTTTGTTCTTCGAAGACAGAGATGGAGAAACGGGTTATTTTAACCATATCTGGTTTACTCGTCTGATGATTCAGAATAAATATCCCGTTGTCGGGGTTAGGGACCGGCGCTGGTTTCACTTTAAGAAAGGAGCAGATGCCTACGGCAAAGGCGCCTGGATTCTTCACACATTGAGATGGCAAATTGTCGATGACGATTTGTTTTTTGATATCATCAGAACCTTCTACGATACTTACAAATACAAAATCGTTGAATCTCAGGATTTTATCGATATCGTCAATGCCAAAACCGGAAAAGATTACAGCTGGTTTTTTGACTATTATCTCTATCAGAATTTTTCCCCGGAATTGCAATATACTACCTCAGATGATGGGTTTTTGTATTTCAAATGGACGAATACCCCCGATTCCTTTAACCAGTTAAAGGTTTATCTCGAAACCCAGGCGGGGATCAGCCATATTATTCCCACCAATGAAGTACAAAAAGTAGAATTGCCCAAAACAGAGGATGGATTTTGGTCGTTTGAGTTTTTGGACTATGCGTTGTATGCATTGAAGGAAGAGAAGGGGTTGCGGAAGGGGGAGTAGGTAACTCATAAGAATCTGAATAAATATTTTTCTTCAGGGTAGTGATTATTTGCCAATAAAAGCTTAAGTTCATGTAATATTTAAGTCTATATAATAACGACATTTCGTGAGTTTGGTGAGGATTGGGTAGGGAACACTGATTTGGGAATGAAGGTTTCCTCAGAGTTATGCTATAGGCAATTGAATTAACCACTTCATATACTTTATTTACAGTTATCAGCGGTATAAATAAGAAGGGCTCCATAAAGTCAATCGATCCATAGTCAATTTAAACTTTAAACATAAAATGATGAATTCAAATTTACTCAAATTGAAACCTGTATTGTTTGTCCTGACTATCAGTTTATTATTCCTGTCCAGTTCATGTATGATGACACAAACTACCGTAGGTGCCTATAAGGAGAGTGCCGGTGCAGAATATGAATATGCTAAAGGTAAGCAGGTCTGGCTATTTGAAGGCCTGATTCCACTTGGCAGAACGGATGTAAGTACACCAACTGATGGAAATTGCAAGGTAGTTACCAAATTTACCTTTGTGGATTTCCTGATTAGTGGTTTGACGGCAGGGTTGGTAAGGACCTATACCATTAAGGTGTATGCCAAACGCGCAGAATGATAAAGCGCATTTGTCAAAGAGATGCCTTTTTAGGACGATATCACATTCATAATTGAAGCACCCTGTTGATGGGTGCTTTTATTTTAACAGAGATTTTAGAATATGCCGTTTAATATTTTTTCAGTGAAAAGAATTTAACTCTGTTTTTCTGGAACGGGTTGAGTTGACGGATTCTCTTCCTGTGCTCCAGTCGTATATTTCCCCACCAGATTATCAAATAATAAAATGGCAAATTTGTCACTAAACCCGCCAATAAAAGACAATGCCCATAAAAGATAAGGTTTGGAAGCGGTTGCTGCTGCGTTTGCCTGGACATCCCCGCCAATAATCGTAGTACTTGTCGCCACAATTGCCAGATATACCACAGAGCCCATGATCACTCCTACAATTGGGCGCCCAATGAGCCAGTCAAGCCGCAAAGAAACCGTCTCCATCTCCTGCTGGGAACCTACAAACGCATATAAGGTTGCACCAACTCCTCCGGCAGAGGCTACCTTTCAACCCGGGCTTCACATTGATGAATATCTGCGTTATGGCGATTCTGTATGGGATCTGCGCCGCATCAATAATGTCAATCAGCACTTTGTGACTGCTTTTCTGGGGATTCATCTCAAGGGGAAAGACTATCAGAAATATCTGGATTTGCCGTTGGATTCTAATCAGGAAGTCTGGGAAGGATTTAAGCCAAGAACTTCGGTGGGGATGGAGCTGCGCCATCTTTCGGAGTGAGAATCTAAATAGCTAAAGTTCTCACTACTCCAATCATAATCACCGCCAGGATTAGTACAATCATTCGTTCCATTCTGATAAAGAGATAAATATCTGTTGGGATTTCTAAAAGCATAAGCCACTCCTTCCAGAAAGGGTGGCTTATTAATTGATTTCGTAATAAAATTCAGGATACCCAATAAATAAGTAGGCATAGAATATTTCCAATGATCACCATAAAGGGAAAAATCAGGTGTCTGGCTTCATCAAGAAAGACAGGTTTCAAACTACCATTTTTACCAATCTTAGGTGTTGGGTTAATCGCATCAAACATGATGGATTTTTCAGGATTCTGAGGCAGATAAACGATTCCCTCTCTCTTTTCATCTTTTATTTTTGCTCCCAGTTTAGATCTCAGTTCTGCTTTGGCCAAATACTTACTGTCATTTTGAGTAAAAAATGAGACCTGATACTGTCGGATTTCCCCTTTTTCAGAAGTACTTTCTTTTCTCCTCCAACTATTACTGATCCAGTTTAAGATCCGGGCCAGGGATGAGACACCTGAATGGGTATTCCCCGTGAGAATTCCCCACGCAAAATTTCCCTTCCTCAATAATCTTAATGTTCGAAGCCCGATTTGTTGGCTTCTAACAATACTAACAAATGCGAGAACACCCAAACCAACCGCAATTTGTTTCAGCCACAATGCTGGTTCGATGTCAGTGAATAGTACCATCCAAAAACCGATTGTAAGGATAAAACCTAATACCCAACCGAAAGAAGAATACGTACCACCAAACTGAAACGCTAGTCGTGAAAGCAAATCGAGTTTCCTGGCCGGAGGCTGTAGAGAACCGGGAACCGCATTCAGCAAAATGCTAATGATCGTATCATTGTCTTTCTCTAAAGCCTTTTCCAAATAAGCAAGCTCACTGCCATTAGCTCCGTTGGCGATCAGATCCTGAACCAATAATTGGTTTTCATGCTGGATTGCTCCCATCATGGCAAGGTCAGGATTGGCTCCAAAACGAAGGAATAAACGTACCCGACTCTCTTCACCAGCCTCTGCAACCTGCTTCATATAACGGTTGGGATCTGCCCCTGATTCCATAACAATGGATAGTAATTCATCTCTGTCTAATTCCAAACATTCGGTTAAGGCCTCATTTGCATCTCCCTCAAAATCGACAAGGATTCGCTGAAGGAGGCCGGCATTGCTGTTTTGAATAGCATACGAAAGTGCGGTAGGTGTCTGAGCTCCATATGCCAGACAAGCAATAATTCCTTCAGGCCATTCTTTTAATATCGCGTAGGGTAGAACTTCATTTGCCATCATTGCAGGATTGGGTTTTCCAATCTCTAGCCCGAGATTCAGAATCTCAAGGTTGTAATTGGATACGGTTTCCCTCAGAGGCCCCTTATCAACTAATTGCCCATCGGGCTCAGCCAACACCCGGAAAAAATCAGTTCGATCTAATTCGGCAGCCAGTTGAAAATTATCAAGATTGGGGACAGTTACCGGTCGAAGTCTGGTTAGTATCGCCAGGTTATCTGCCTTCATCATGTCATCAAGCGCCTGCGGAGTACCTTTGGCTCCTGCATCGATCAAAATGCCTATAATCTCAAGATTTTGTTTTGCTAACGCCAGGGTAAGATATTCCGCCTTGGCTGCATTCGCACCATGTTCAATCAGATGCTGAACCAGGAGAGCATTTTCATGCTCAATTGTTCCCGGCATAGCCAGGTCAGCTCTGGCTCCAAAATCAAGAAACAGGCGCACCCGACTTTCCTCTCCAGCTTCTGCCACTTGTTTCATATACCGATTGGCATCTGCTCCCGCTTCTAAAGCAATGGAAAGTAAAACATCCCGGTTCAATTCCATACATTTTGTCAACGCCTGATTGGCATCAAGCGGATACCTGTTAAGAACGAGCCTAAGGAGATCTGCTTTATTGTGTTGTATGGCATAAGTTAAGACAGCAGGAGAATATGCTCCGTTTTCAAAACAAGCAGTGATTCCGGGGGTCCAATTTGCATCAATTGCCAGCGGAAGAGCTTCCGTTGCCATTGATTGCCTGTCAGGTTGCCCAATACTTAATCCCAGGGTTAAGATCTCCAGATTTTGATTATCAATCGCGGTCTGTAATGGAGCAACGCCCATTAATTGCCCATTTGGAATAGCCAGGATGCGGAAAAACGCTACATTATTTAATTCTGCCGCCAGTTGAAAATTATTGAGAATTGGGGGAGTGACAGGCCGAAGTGTGGCCAGAATATCCGCATTTCCGGCATTCATCATATCATTCAATTGTTGGGTTGTTCCGATTGCACCAGCGTCGATCAACATACCCACAATCTCCAAATTTTGCTTTTCCAATGCTAATTCCAGTAACCAGGACTTAGTGGTATCTGCGCCTTTTGCAATCAGATGCTGTACCAAAGCGATGTTTTCATTTCGAATACTTCCCATCATAGCCAGATTTGGGTCGGACCCATACTCCAGGAACAATCTCACACGATCATTTTCATTCGCTTCGGCTACGGCTGCCATATGTATATTGGGTTTGGCTCCGGCATCTAAAACAGTTTGCAACAAAGCTCCCTTATTCTTTGCGAGGCATTCTGTTAGCGCCTGATCCGCATTTCCTCCAAACTCAGAAAGGATTCTTTTAAGCAAAGATTTATCGGATTGATTGATGGCATAGCTTTGTGCCGCGAAAGGAGACGCACTTGCTTGTAAACAGGTAATAATACCGTCTTTCCAATCTTCCTGGATACATTCTTCCAGTGCCTTAGTTGCTATTGCTTTCCGGCTGGGATGAGCGATTTTTAAGCCTTTTTTCAGAATGCTCAGGTTCGTTTTTTGAATTGCTGTTCGCAGAGGCTCAACATCGGTTAGTTGTCCTTTTCCATCTATTCCCGCAAGAATGTCAAACATACTCGCCTGGTTAATATCTGCTGCATACTGAAAATTACTCAGATCAGGCCTGGTGGTTTTCCGCACAGTGAACAATTCGTTTTTTGTAAGTTCTTTCATGATCTTATTCAATAATTCTGGCGTACCTTTGGCCCCGGCCTCGATTAATCGTTCAATTGCTGTTGGTACGTCCCATTCGACGGCGATCTCTAATGCTCTGGTAGAAACATCGGCGTGATGATCAATCAAAATCTTTATGAGCGGGGATTCATTTGGTTTAGGGAGGGCTTCCTCTAAATATCTGGAATCACCTGCCAAACTCCTGCCCGAGTTGATAATGGTATTCAGTAAAATCTCATCCTCTTGTTCAATGGCCAGGAAAATACATGGAGCCACAATAACGGGCTGTCTATGAGGACTAGCGGTTGTGTTGAGTAATTCTGCCAACAGTTTATATCTCTTGTTCTTTCCAACTGCAATCAGAAAGGTATCTCCATCGTCTGTGATGCCGTCAGGATTTGCCCCGGCGTCCAACACAACTCTGGCCAGGGATCGTTCCATTTCTCTGTCTCGGGTAGGGCTATTGACCGATAATTCGACAATTTGCTTTAGTGCCTGTGTCGCTTTTACAGGTAGAGGAGTAGCCCCGGTAAAAACAGCTTCCAATATCTGTTTTTTTCCATACTGAATGGCATAAGATATCGCATCATCTGGTAGGGCTCGTTGGTCGAGGCAAGCTTTGATCACCTTTTCCCATTGATTCACTGATGAAAACCGGGATTCAGTTGCTTTTTGCAGTGCATAGGTCGCACTACCCCCATTTTGTAACGCCTTGACCAGCACACCGTCAACTTTATCCTGGGATACTCCTTTTGCTTTTAAAGCATTCAGGATCTTATCAATGATGGTATTGCGTTCTACCCGGGCACCTGCCTGGATCAAATTTTGGAAAAGTGTTGAATCAAGATCCGTTCCCAGTTTTTCCAGAGATTTCTGATATACTCCTTGATTAGTAATGGATTTTTTCAATAGCTCATTGACCAAACCAATTTTTCCGGTATTTACAGCTTGTAGAAATACATCTGCATTTATTTTCTCAATCGAAACCTTCTGCAACATTAATTTCCATAAATCAAGGTTCCCGATTTCAAGCGCCTTTTTCAGATTCGCGGTGGTAACTGGCGCGTTTTTAGAGAGTAATTCAATAGCAAAACGCGAATCGGTTTTTTCGAGTGCCAGCTGTAAACTCTGATTGGTGGGTACGAGATTAAAGGCCAACATTTTCTTAAATGTACCAATGGACAAGCCTTCATTAAGGGCTGAGATAAGGTGTTTCGGTAGAGGGGTAGCCCCATTGTCTAGGAGAAGCGTTAGCGCATCCCATCTTTTTTGCTCAATAACCACATCAATATCGGAAGAAACGGGAGTTACTCCTTTACGAAGTAACAAACTCATTCTGGATTTATAGTCTGACTGCAACAGAATTTTGTTTACAAACCAGTTTGTAAGACCTGAACCCCCAGATTCATTTGGGTATTCAGGCATTGAGATGGCTGCCGCCATGAGGCCAGGATATTTAGGATTTCCTCCATTGGAAAAGTTTGAGAGTAAAGGACCAGGAGATTTCTCTGCAACATTTTTCTTCATGGTCTCTGCACTGACTTTTCCTTTGAGAACTATCTTAAATCCCAGTTTGATTTTATATTTCTTATCTTTTCCTTGAAGGATAACCGACTCATACTTTACCACATCTTCGTCATTCTTCCATGTTATTTTCCCCAGATCGATTTCTTTTTTTGCCTCTGTTCTACTCGATTCAG
>JAGQVA010000171.1 GCA_020438265.1 Bacteroidota bacterium | reverse complement strand
CAGGCAGATTTGCTATTTCTTCCTCTCAGAGATGATCATCTCGAAGAGAAATTTGCCTTCCGTATCCGAAAACAAAGAGAGCATCTCTTTACTTTTCTGGATTTCACACAGGTAGATCCAACCAATAATCTGGCCGAAAGACAGCTCAGACCTGCAGTCATTGCCCGGAAAATCTCCTGTGGGAATCGAACCCCCAAAGGAGCTAACACCTGGAAAATCATTGCCTCAATAGCAACCACTGCCGATCAGCTGAAACAGGATTTTATCCATACAGTTGACCTGGCAATTACCAGACATTTGAACATAGTAAGAGCGGATGAAGCCCGATTTGGAATCGGACCTGTACCGCTCAATAACTTTGATCTCTTAGAGTATGGGCGCTAAACACATACCGCGATTCATCGCGGCTCTACCTTTTTTTATTATTTTGAAAAAATAAAACAGCAAAACCGCTTTCCATCAAAGGATAGAAAGCGGTTGTTTTTATGAAAAAAATATCTTTCAGGCTTTCAAAAGCCTGTTACCTGCCGGGTAGAAGAAAATCTTATTCCTCCTCCTGAGACTCAGTCACCTGACGACCACGGTAATAACCGCTTTCGAGGCATACCCTGTGATATAAAGTTGCTTCGCCAGAAACCGGATCAAGATAGTAAGTCTTGGGTTTCAGTTTTAGATGCGTTCTTCTTTTGTCTCTGCGGGTTTTTGAAATTTTACGTTTAGGATGCGCCATTATCTGATAGTTCTCGGTTAATCTTTAAGTTTGTCTTTAAGTTTCTTTAATTCAGCCCAACGAGGGTCAATAATCTCCTCTTCATCTTCCTTTTCAGGAATAATTTGTTCTCCTTTTTCATTAAGGCCTAACAGCTCTAATACTTTTGGATCACAAATATGGACATCAGGATCGGGAACTTTTCTGATCGGGACGGAAAGGTTGATGAAGTCGTAAAACTCCTGAATAAGAACCAACTCAGGCTCCTGATTGCTCACATACATCACTTCGTACCCCTCAAAGTTCATTTCTTTATCAAATGAATAAATGATGCGGTGCTCACTCCGAAAAGAGTGTGAGTAAGGTTGTGTGCAACGATCGCACGCCAGTTCTACAGTCCCTTCCAAATAAAAAGTAACATCGAGATGAGTATTGTACTTTACAATATCCAGACGAACATTTACTTTTCCATTTTTGACCAGAGAATACTCATTGTATTCAAAAAAGTCTTTCCCAATATCAAAAAACTCCTGATTCGATCCGTGTTTCAGGCGGGCTACGTTTAAAGAATATGTACGTTCAAATGCCCGATTCTTTCCCATAGCTCTCAGTTTCGGGAGGCAAAGATAGATAAAATAAGTAGAACTAAAAAGAATGATTGTATTGTTTCTGAATTTGTGGAGAAAAGTTTGGGTGTTTAGGTAAGAATAATCGGGAATGAGCTACCAGGAAAGCATGAACGGCCTGCTAAAAACTTACCCCAAAAGAAAGTTCAGGATAATCTGCTACGGCTCCATGAGTTTTTAGATAAATTCCTCCAAATGCATTAAAACGCGGATGGTCCTGAGGTTTGAGGAGATAAAATTTGGGGCCGAGTTTATTCCCCAGTTTACTGCTGCCTGTGGCAGGACGATCGATATAATAAAATATCTGAGTCATCAAGGCTACCTGACCGAACATAAATTCATGGCCAATGAAAACATTCTGTCTGAACGAGGGAAGGTAGTCGGCCTTAGTTAAAGACTGGTTTGTCAGAAATCCACCAATGGCAGTATCGTAAAAAAATTCATAACCAACGAATGCTTTATTTTTATGTGAAAACATTCTCGAAATGAATATCCCTACAATATATACAGGATATTTAGGTCCGTGAGCAACTTTTTCTTCTTTACCTCCCAATCCCACCCGGATATTAACAACGGGTTTTTTGTACCAGGTTTCCGGGTAGGGAAATCCTTCTGTTTTGGGAGGAGGGCTTATTTCCCGATATATACCCAGGTTCAGATTTAACGTATTCAGTCCCAGATTCGGAAACCAGAACTTCCCATTGGAAACGTGCATCAGGCCACCTCCAAATCTGACCAGATAAGCCGGGGTTATACGATATTGGGCATAAAATCCCAGGTTAGACATATTATTTGCGTGGGATCCTATCGCGGTATTGGTTGGATTGGTTTGAGAATCAAAACTTCGGCTAACATAACAAAGGCCCATTCCAAATCGGAAAAAAGCAGAGAAGGATTTTTGTCTTAAAAAAAAGAAGTCTCCAAATAATTGAAATCCTGTTGAACTGCCAAGTATGTCTTTGTTACCGAAATTCTGATGGACTACCTGCCAACCGGGCCTGGGAAAACCGTTTACTTCGTGCCAGAATTGCTTTCCGCTTGTTTGCCGTGCTCCTTCAATGGAAAAACCTGAAACGGGGTGAGGCAGATCAAAAAGCATCTGAGATGGCCGGTGTTTGAGTAGTTTCCCATAAAACGGTCCACCTCCTACCTGAAGTCCTTGAAAGAAGGGATGCTGCTGTGAGAGGCCCGGATTATAAGCCAACAGCGAGATAAGGGAGTGAAGCAGTAATATGAGCAACTTCCGTTTCAAGGTAGATCATTATTAGCCTGTTTATCTAAAGAGGAAGAGGCTATCCCTGTTGAAAGAGACAGCCTCAAATTTTCCAATTTTGCAAGGAGTTGGAAGTTAATGGTTAATTAAAATTAAATTTCATGTTAAAAATACAAATTCAGTGTTATTAGTCCAAAACAAATTCTGGGATTCTGGATAAGATGTTGTAACTTGAGAAGACTTCACTAGTCGAGACTTGAATTTGTCAGATTAAGAAGATGTTAATACGAAATAGCGTTCTTGTCCTGAATCAGGATTACCAGCCAGTCAGTATTTGTTCTGCACAGCGGGCTTTTGTCCTGACATTCTTAAGAAAAGCAGAGCTTTTAGTCGATAACCCGGACCTCCGCATGAGATCAGTATCTCAGGATTTTCGCTTCCCTTCTGTCATCCGCTTGTATCGATATATTCACATTCCATACAAAAAGGTTAATCTCACCCGGCAAAATATTTTCCGCAGGGATGGAAACCGGTGTGCCTATTGTGGAAGCAGAGATTCTTTGACCATTGATCATGTCGTTCCAAAGTCAGAGGGAGGGCGTGATACCTGGTATAATCTGATCACAGCCTGTCAGGGCTGTAACTCCCGAAAAGGCAGCAGAACTCCGGAGCAGGCAGGGATGCCATTGAAACATGAACCATTTCGCCCTAGTTTTGTGATGTTTTTGAGCAATTTTGCTGGTAATATTCGCGATGATTGGAAGCCTTATTTGTATATGTCCTGATCGGGATTAAGAGGAAGAAAAAACACGGAGGCACAGAGAAATTGCTAAATAATTTAAACAAGAACCTATGTGCCTCGGCGTCTCTGTGTTCCATATTAATCGTTAGTGCTCAAATGGATTGAGAAGTCTCTAAACCGTATTTGCTCAAGTCAAGGTGAATGGGATGAGAAGTGATAATTTCCGGGAGAGCATGCCACTCATGACGAATGTTTTTCATCAATAATGCATGATCAAAAAAGATAGACCCCTTTGGAAAGATTGCCTCATTTTCAAAAAAACTGGATCTCACTTCATTCACTCGAAGGGGCTGTACTCTCCAATTGAAAGTTTTTAATTCCAGACCTTCAAAAACCATATTTTTATACCGGGGAGAATATCCTACAGACCCTTTTTGGAAAAATTCTGAGGCGGTGGTAAGATTCTGAAAAACAGACCCGAGGGGAAAACGGGTGGTTTCCTGTGATAAAATTGTGAGATATGTGTTTTCCTGATCGATTAGCTGCACTTCATGATAGCCGTCCTTTTCACGGGTAGTAAAGTCAGCCAAAACATGTTTGCCTGGAAAAAATTTGCCACCAGTCAGAGCGGTCAATCGGGAAGAGGTGCTTCTTTTGGGAATAAAAACGCCGGTTTTCGTAACCCCGTTCTCCTCCCATTCAACAGCAATCCGGTGAGCGGCATTTTCAAAACTCATTCCGGGGAAGGCAGGAAATCCTTTTATTCCGAGTTGTTTGAGTCGAATAAGACAAATACCTGCAATGCCATAACCATTGACAGATAAAGGCTTAAAGGGAGCAGGTAAATACTCTTTTAAGACCCCAAGTTCAACCCGATAGTTAATCAGGATTCGTCGATCGATAATTCCTTTGAGAGCTGGAATTCGCATGGAAAAAACTATGTGTTTGGTTTGTATATTGTTGGTACTAAATATAACGTTTAAGATTCAGGAAAAGATGTGTATAAGGTGAAAAAATTCCACTTTATGGATAATTATATGGAATAAATACAATTTTCGCTTTGATTTTCCCTTCCAAAGATCCTGGTTTCATCTGTATTTTCAATTTGTTCTGCTTCGATGAGGGAAGCTGTTTCCTCTTCACGAAGATCAAAATAGGCAATTCCTGCCATGGCTGCAGTGAAAGCATGATACATAGAGACCCAGTAAAAATCAAGGTCAGTTACAATCAAGAAACCAACAGCCAAAATCATTCTGTAAACCATCGTTATCACCCAAACTCTTTTCGCATTTTTCATGCTGATCGTTTCCCCCAGTATTTTGAAATAAAATGCATAAAGAATCAGACCCGGGAAAAAAATGATCAGGGAAGGCAGAAAAAGTATCGAAAGAAGAATTCCAGGGAGATTTGTAATAAGAAAAACAAGTGCAATGATCCTGTTTCCGGATGTAAGGTCTTTGGCAAGGAATAATTGGTTAATTCTGTTGGTCGCAATCATAACGTAGGTGTTTATTATGATTACGATTTTGGTTTTAGAATGTTTTTAACTTTCAGTAATTATTGAAAGTTTGTTTGAAAAAATTATTCCTGCTTACTTTTTCTGCTGAACATTTTGATCAAAGCTCCAAAAAACCAGTTGCGATCAGCCTTAATAGCTATTTCCAGAAACTTATCTGCTTGCCCGACGATATTGTGGATGTTTTCGACTGATTCGACAAAGGCTTTTACTTCTTCATCTTTTTGATCGCCCTCCATAGTCTTTAAATCTTCCAGAATCTTCAGTACAGGTTTCAGTTCTCTTTTTCTTCGCTCAATGATGACTTGCTGAGCTACCTGCCAGATATCCTTTTCTGCAAAGAAATATTCCTTTCGGTCACCCGCTTTATGCTCTTTGCTAACCAGTCCCCAATCAATGAGTGCTCTGAGGTTCATATTGGCATTACCTCTGGAAATATTTAAGGCATCCATGACCTCCTGAGCAGAGAGAGAATTGGGCGAAATCAATAAGAGTGCATGAACCTGTGCCATGGTACGATTGATCCCCCAATTAGAGCCGAGTGCTCCCCAGGCCTGTATAAATTTTTCTTTTGCTTCTTCTAATTGCATAATACAAAGATAAGAATCTGAAGGTATTTCAAAAATGATTGAAAATACAAAATAAAAAAAGCAGAGCCGTCTGGCTCTGCCGGTAAATACACACACAATAACAACAAAGAATATTATATCTCTATATCTGCTGAGGGCTTATATCGAAGTTAAGTAAATGACAAAGTAACTCGGGGCTAGTTGCCTCCCCGTTAAAAGATTCGTCAGTAATGATGGAAGAAGAGCAGACTGTATATTTCCGGGATTGGAGTAGTAGGTATAGGGGGGGTATGATTATCGGGAAAATAAAAAGAGGAGCCCCACAGACTCCCCTTTCAATTTACTACACACACTAGCACTAAACTAAATTGCTGATCAACCAGTTTGATTGTAGCAATATTAATTTGTGGTAGTGATACAACTCATTTTAGAATTACCCTACTAATATTGTATTTTGCGGTTTCATTGAAGATTAATAAGGAAAATATATGTTAAACAAGATATCAACTCTTATCCTTTTAGGAACTATTTTCCTGGGAACACTTTCAGCCCAGGAATGTGTAGAGCCCACAGAGGCCATGGAGGAACGCTTAAAAACAACCATTTACTATCTGGCAGACGATCTGCTGGAAGGACGTGATGCAGGTTCTGCGGGTGAAAAAATGGCTTATTCTTATATCATCAGTCAGATGAAATTAATGAACCTGACTCCTTACGGGGATAATGAATCATATCTGCAATCTTTTACCTTCAAATCTCCGGTGAGAGTAGGAGAGGAGACTCAAATGCAAGTGAACGGAGCACAATTGAAGCTGGGAGAAGATTTTTATCCTTTACCTTATTCTGATAATACATTGCTTGGTGAAACATCTGTCATTGAAGTAGGTTTTGGAATAACTGCCCCGGAGTTAAAGTATGATGACTATAAAAAGAAAATTGCTTACAAAGGGAATGTGTTTCTCATTAATTATTCCTCTCCTGATGGTGTTCATCCCCACTCCAAATACCTGAAATATCACGATCTGGAAAACCGGATCAAGTTAGCTGTTGAAAAAGGTGCCGCAGGTGTCCTTGTTTATAATCCTGACAATACAATCAGAAACCCGTCGGAAAGTTTTAATCAGATTCGTATGGTCGGGGAAATTCCCGTGGCCTTTGTTTCTGAAGAAGCTGCTGCAAAAATCAAGGCTGCCGGTAAGATCGATATGTTAAATGTAGAGATGAAAGAGACGGAAAAAACGGCTTATAATGTAGTTGGGTTTAAAGATAATGGCGCGGAAAAAACGGTAGTTGTTGGAGCGCATTACGATCATTTGGGATACGGAGAAGAAGGCTCACGTCATCGTGGGGAAACAGCTATTCACAACGGCGCTGATGACAATGCCAGCGGTACGGCCGGGCTGATTGAAATTGCCCGTTATCTTTCCATGCAGGAAAGCGCGAATAATAACTACCTCTTTGTTGCTTTTTCAGCTGAAGAAAAAGGGCTTCTTGGTTCCAAATATATTGCAGATCATAGCCCGATTGCAATTGAAGATTTCAATTATATGATCAATATGGATATGATTGGTCGCCTGAATGAAGAGCGAAAACTGGCTATTTATGGAGTGGGAACTTCCCCGGTATGGAAGTCTGCTATTGAAAACCTCAAATGTTTTGATTTCCAGATTAGTACCATGGAATCCGGTACAGGGCCTTCCGATCATACCTCTTTTTACCTGAAAGATATTCCGGTTTTACATTTCTTTACAGGTACTCATCAGGAATACCACAAACCTTCTGATGATGTTGAAACGATCAACTATAAAGGAACGGCAGAGGTAGTCGCCTACATTGAATCCATGATCAATATGATGAATGAGAAGGGAGAATTAGAATTTACCAAAACCAAAGAGGAAAATTCCGGCAATGCTCCCCGATTTACTGTAACGATGGGGGTGATGCCAGACTACACTTTTGAAGGAGAAGGGATGAAAATCGATGGAGTTACAGAAGACAAACCCGCTGATAAAGCAGGAATCAAAGCTGGTGACATTGTTACGAAAATGGGAGACCTGCAAGTCAGAGACATGATGGGATATATGCAGGCGCTGAGTGTATTTAAGCGTGGTCAGGAAATTGATGTGATCATTATACGTGAAGGGAAAGAACAGACTGTTAAGGTGAAATTTTAAGGAATAAAAAATTCCCGGAAGCCTATTGGCCTCCGGGAATTCCACTTTTTCCGCAAAGTGTATATTGAAACTATCTTTTCAGAAATCCACCCAACATTCCGCCTATATCATCGAGGAAGCTTCCATCTCCGTCCTGATCCAGTAATCCTCCCAGCATATCGAGAGCTGAAGAACCTGTTCCACTTCCCTGTGCAGCTCTGCTTTTTTCCTGGAAAAGAATGCTGGCCAACCCTCCGATATCCAGTCCCTGCTTTCTTTGTTGTTGTCCCAGATATCCCATAATCAGTGGAGCCAGGTTTTGTAATAACATAGTAACTTTACTGGCGTCCATTCCACTCAATTGGCTTACACCTTGTTCAACACCTGTTTGTTTTGCTCCCAATACGTGCCTTAGGATGCCTGCACCAGGACCATTATCAGGAGAACCGAGGAAACTACCCAGATTGTCAAGGATTGAACCATCATGGTCATTAGCCAGGGCATTATGGAGAGATGCTGCACCATCCTGAGTGGAAGCATTTTTAGCCATAGCACCTACAAGCATAGGCAGAGCGGCAGAAATAGCAGCATTCGTTGTATTAGGGTCGGCGCCGATTTGCTGGCTTAGGCTTTGTAATGCCTGACCACTGATTTGTTGGGTTAGTTGTTCGATTAATGACATGTAAGTGATGTTAAATTTTTAGTTATGTGCTTATTTGCATGTATTCTGATGGGCCGATAAATAAAAGGTCACAGTAAGTTAGTGAAAATTCTGTTAAATTCGCCCACCATGATAGATTATCCAATTGAAATCGGAGGCACTGCACTTAAAAAATTGCAGGAATTTTTGCAGAAATCATCTTATTCACAGATTCTGGTGATTGTTGATGAAAATACCCAGACTGCTTGTTTGCCTGTTCTTTCTCCTTTTCTCCCGGAGCATCAGGTTTGCCAGATTCCTTCCGGAGAAATTCATAAAACCCTCCGCACCTGTGAGAAAATCTGGCAGGTGATGACGGATTATCAATTTGATAGGAAAGCGCTGGTGATCAACCTTGGTGGTGGAGTCATTGGAGATATGGGCGGATTTGTAGCTCAGACTTATAAGCGAGGGATTGATTTTGTACAGGTACCAACCACACTTTTGTCTCAGGTAGATGCCAGTGTGGGAGGAAAATTAGGGATTGATTTTGGAGCGTTTAAAAATCATATTGGTTTATTCGCAGAACCTCAGGGAGTATATATTTATCCCGGTTTTTTAAAAACACTTTCTAAAAGGGAACTACTTTCCGGTTTTGCCGAGGTGATCAAACACCATTTGATTGCTGATCGGAATGGATGGCATAAACTGATTGGTATTGAGTCGATTGATTCTGTCAATTTTGAGGAAATAATTGCTCATTCTGTTGCGATCAAATCCCGGAT
>JAGQVA010000170.1 GCA_020438265.1 Bacteroidota bacterium | reverse complement strand
ACTGGAATCTGCCAATCAGAAAGAAGCTTCGGATACCAAGGAATATGCCCTTCGGGCTATGCTCAACCCTTACCGGGAACTGGATTGGCGCACATTGATGGCTATTCACAGTGGGCAAATGGAACCGGGTAGTCAGATTGCGATGGCTTTCAGAGAACTGGCAGAAAATGCCAGCAAGATTGGAAATTTTAATATCTCACCGGATTTATTGGAATCAATTATAAGGAAATAGCCTTTGGCTTTTGGCTATTAGCTTTTGGCGAAGACAGCCCAATCGTCAGGTTCCCAAAGCTAATAGCCAAAGGCCAATAGCCAAAAGCTAAAACCAATGATAGACCAGGCCATCCTCATACGCGACAAAACCCGCCTCGAACAGCTCATCGAGCGGTTTAATTCCAAAGCCCAGGCACAATTCTACATCGAAAGATCTGGAGGAAATTTTCAGCAATACGAGGCAGAACACCAGCAGTTTTATCATTCGCTGGAATTGGTAATCAAACAACTGAGCGGAAAAATGAGGTTCAAGGTATTGATGCGATCTTTCCTGCCTTCCTTCATTTTTGCAAGAAACCAGGTTGTGATTGTTCTCGGGCAAGATGGACTTGTCGCCAATACTGCGAAATATGTCGACCATATCCCGATCATAGGTGTAAATCCCGATCCGAAACGCTATGACGGTATTTTGCTACCTTTTCATTATCAGAACTGGCTCCCGGCTTTGGAAAAGGTGGTAGATGAAAAGCATTCTGCTCAATTCGTAACCATGGCTGAGGCCAAATTGAAAGATGGTCAAAGAATATTAGCTTTTAATGACTTGTTCATTGGAATGTCCAGCCATCGCTCGGCTCGTTATCAGTTACAATTTGCGGGAAAAAAGGAAACACAATCTTCCAGCGGAATACTTGTCTCAACCGGTGCTGGTTCCACAGGCTGGTTAAGCTCAGTTTTTAATATGGCACAGAGTGTCAACCAACTGGTAACCGGACAACCGCAAATTGCCCCTACTACCCTACCCTGGGATACCGATCATTTATTATTTGTCGTAAGAGAGCCCTTTTTAAGCAAACAATCAGCAGTTTCACTCGCAGCAGGGAATATTTATGGACATTCTCCTTTGCAGATTGAATCATTTATGCCCAATGACGGGGTGATTTTTAGTGATGGAATTGAGAGTGATTTTTTAAGATTTAACTCCGGAAGTATTGCTCAGATTGGAATTGCTCCGGAGAAGGCGTGTTTGGTAGTGAAATGACAAAATGGGAAGACACAGTTTTAAGCCAATAGCCAATAGCCAATAGCCAATAGCCAATAGCTAAAAATACAGTCCTGACGTTCTTTTTTAAAGTAATGAGGCAGCCCGAAGGGAACTGCCTCGTTTTTTTTAGAAAAAACTTTCCATCTCGCTGTTTTTCAAAGTAACAGGTATACAGGAATACGAATATCATTAATTAATCCTTTCTCAAAGCCAACCATCCAATCCCTCCAATCATAATCAGAATCAGCACCAGTGCAATTCCCCCATAACGAATCCACAACTTTCGCTGTGAGATTTCTGCCTGGAGTTTTAGCTGTTGGTTTCTCATGACAAACTCAGGAAAATCGGCCCCATTCCATCCGGTAAGTTGCGCCAGGTTTTCGAGTTCCCGTTCCTTCCTTTTGGCCAGGTCTTTTTGATAGGAGATCCCTTTGATACAGTCAATTTCGCCCTGATAAGGATGATTCATGATATAACGGGCCTGAAAATTATCCTTATTGGGGGTTTCCTGAAACAGCAAATCCTGAGGGAAATTCTGGCGATTATACCTGACATGAAGCCTCGTAAAATGTAATTTCCCGTCATAATCATTCCCCCGCATCCCTTCCTGCTCCGTTTGTTCCAACCAGTTGACACCAGCCAGTTCTAAATCGTCAAAATAAGGAGGCTGCCCTGAACAGGGATCACATTTCAGATAATTATCCGAGTCCAGGTTCCAACTATATTCAAGAAAAACAGCTTTGGGGTTGAGCTCATGAGTTTTGGCAAAAAGATCCACATAAAAAGCATCGAATGTATCCTTGACAAATACAGGAATATCCAGATTCGAAGGCACCTCATAGGTTTGATAATTGGTGCATTCGATCATCCCTTTTTCTGAAAGGGCATAAATAATCAGGTCCTGGTTTCCATCTGCATTAGCCATACCCAGGCGAATGGGAAGCATAAATTCTTCGGATTCATATTCTATTTGAAGCGGGCGCAGATAATCATAACCCGTCTGGTTGAGTTCTTCGAGATTTACCTTCACCACAAAAAACTTCAGATCGGATTTGATATAGGGTTCGAGAACTTCATTGGCTTTTTGAGGGATTTGATAGCCATTACTGATCAGCCAGTTTTTCAGGCCCTGAGATTCTGTCGCTGAAAGAATCAGAATCTGATATTCTCCTACCTGATATTCTGCTTCAATCGTTACGCCTTCAAAATCAGCTCCTCCATCTTCAACCGCCTCTGCGGACCGCATCATTTCTTCCTTTAGTAAATAGTCCTGACACGGATCATCATCCCAATATTCTACCAATCGGGGGCCGGAGTACCCGTCAAACCGCACAAAAATATCTCTTTCAATCACCCGAATATCTTCCCGGGCCAAAACCTCCGGAACGGGCACCACCATCGCAAAATCCTTCACATCTCCCTGAAAATCATTGGCCATGGTAACTACCGTTCGA
Organism: Bacteroidota bacterium; assembly: GCA_020438265.1. Taxonomy (GTDB): domain Bacteria; phylum Bacteroidota; class Bacteroidia; order J057; family J057; genus JAGQVA01. Next base: position 6,265 of record JAGQVA010000170.1, on the reverse strand, counting down.
TTGCCATTTCGCACCAGAATGACTTCAGAAGAGTGATTAAACAGGTCTGCCCCTGCCTGAGCGACATAAAACCCACAAAAAGAAAGGGCGGGTAAGGCTAAAATGATGATTAAACCAATGATGGGTCGATTTTTCATGGGGAAAGAGATTATGGATATTTGGAAAAATAAATTCAGAAAGGAATTTGGTCAAAAAATGCCGAAAATCAAATCCATATTAATGAATGAATTGATTTGTCGAAGAAATCTCCTGAGTGGCAGAATAATTTTTCATCAGTGAAAAAGTGTTGGTATGTTTAGGTATATCAATTAACATTTTAATCTTTTTGCCATGAACAATCACATTTTCACCCTGGTTTTTATTCTTTTATTCTCAGGTACAACCGCTTTTTCTCAAACACAAAAAGGCACCATTCTGCTTGGAGGAAATGCCAATATTGGTTTGGCCAGTACGAATGACTTTACAGCGGTTTCATTTAACCTTTCTCCCAATATTGGGCTGTTCGTTGCCAATCAGTTTGCCCTGGGCTTTTCTCCCCACTTTAATTACAGCCAGATTGAAGCAGGAAATGGATTTACCGCAGCAGGAGGGGGAATTTTTGCCCGGTATTATATCCCTTTAGGAGAAAAGGTAAATCCTTTCTTATTTGCAAGAGCAGGATTTTCAGCGACTCAAACCATCGTTCCCAACATTCCTGCACAGCAATGGGCAGGTGGATTTCAGGGAGGTGGAGGAGCAGGATTGGCTTTTTTCCTGAATCAAAGCATTGCGCTGGAGGTTGTCGCTTCTTATCAGAGACTGGATTTTAACGGGATTCAAAGATCCAATGATCTGAGTCTGAGAGCAGGTTTTCAGATTCATTTGCCTCAGGCTGATTAAAAGATAAGTAAAAAACTGTCCGATTTTGTAGAGCATAGCACAGCATGCTCTACAAAATCGGACAGTTTTTTCTCAAGAATTTTCTCCTACCATTTCACAACCTTTTTCACTGCCGTTTGCTTACCTGCCTGTAACTCAAAAAAGTAAACACCCGCACCCAATCCATTCAAGTCCACCTGGATCGGCAATTGATTATCCCCTCTCAATTCAATACTTTTCACCCTCTGGCCATGAATATTGCTGACAATCAATTTTTCGGCAGCGAAGGAATGACTTTCTTCCCACATTACCTGAAACAGATCTCTTCCGGGATTGGGGTACACGGTAAATGAAACAGGTTCATAAAGCTCCTCCACATTTGTATTAAAAGTTCCTTCTACTCTGATATTATCCAGATACAAGGGAAAACCACTGTCAAATTTCTGATAGTCAAAGCTAAAAATCACATCTTCTCCGATCAGAGAATCCAATGGGATCGAATAGGTTTTCCAGTCCTGACAACCAGCGGGTACCCAGCCTTCGGCAGTGTCTACGGAGATAAAAGTAGAAGCGAGATTTCTTCCGTTCCTTTCAAATAAGGGTTCAGCATCGTTAAAACTCACCCCACAATCGAGGGAATACGTCACCCGAAATTGCTCTCTGAATCCATTTAGTGCAGAATCATAAGGGAAAGCAATGTCAAATTTGAGTACCGGATTTTGCTGAGCGTATTTGAGGCTGATCGATGGGCTTAACAGGCGATCTTCCAATCCATTTACATAAGGAATGGTATTATCAATATAAAGGCTTTGTCCTGGATTGCCGAGAGAATCACAACCATACCCAATCAATTCCCAACCCAAGCCTCCGGGGTTATCAATGGTCCAGGTAGAAGTTACCCCATTCTCAAAATCTTCATAAAAGGGAGGCTCAACAATGGGGAGATAATTAAAAGTGGTTCGGAAAGTATCATTGATCTGGAATTGGTCTGCCTGGCCATTGGGAGAAGAAATGTAAATCTCAAGATCGTGGATTCCTGGATTTAACGGAGAGTTAATGGTAAGGTCGAAAGTATCTTTTTCAGTATAGGAAAGGTTTCCCGACCAATTGGCAGCGGTTGTATTGCCCTGGTCAATTTTTATAATAATATTTGCACCTGTCAGGGGCACCAAACCAAAATTCCGGACTTCTATTTGAAGATCCAATTCTGTTTCACATTGGGTAATAACGGGCCTTAACACACCGGAAATCCCCGCATCATATACTACCGGCAGCCTGCAGACATCACTGTTTAACAAGCTATTTCTCACTACTGGCACAACAATTCTCATTCGCTCCACCTGCCCGTCAGTGAAAGCATTTTGACATTGCCGGCTATTATAATCCATGTAAAGATTATTCATATCCGGAACATCCGTAGTAAATGGATTATTAGGACTCGGATCATCCGCATCTGTATCGCAGTTATTTACCACCCGGCAACCTTCATACACCAGTGTATCCACATCCGGAGGGGTATCACAGACCCTGTCTCCATCCAACAGACAATCATCATTCCGGCATCCCTGGTTAAAAGGGTGCGGCAACCCCAGATAATGGCCGATTTCGTGGGCAAAAACAACGCTATGTTCCTTACTTTCTCCAACCAGCCGGTTGCGAATTACTATTCCGTCAAAAAATCTTCCGTGGTTGGTGGGATAATAGGCATATCCCAAAACTCCCCCATTCCCCAACAGAGAAGTTGCTACATAGACATTCATATATCGATGCGTATCCCAGTGATAAAGCGCTTTCAGCGCCATGTCGTCCCCACTATTGGCGTGAAAGGTTTTGATATGCCTGATTCCACTCGTAAACTGACCACTTGTGTCTAGTTGAGCCAGACAAAACTGAATGCGCGCATCTGCTCCAATCGTTTCATCATAAAATCCTATATTTCTAAAAATTTCATTAATATTATCTATTTCCTGATAGACTTTTGAATCCGCGACATCATCAATATCATATTCGTACAAGACGTGAAAAACCATGGGAATTGTGTAAACAATGGTATCTTCACTGCGTGCAATCCGGGTTCTTTGAGTGAGAATTTCCCTTTTCAGTTGATAATCCAGATTGATGGATTGGGTTAAATATTCCGGGTTTTGGTTAGCTAAAAGTGCTTCAACCTGATCCGTCCCACAGAAATCCTGAGGTTGCGCGAAAGTGGTGAAAAAAGGAATAATAATGATAAAAATCACCAGAAAGGAGGTACGCATGATCTTGTTAGAATTAGATGAATCGGCGAAATTAATTAAAATAGCCGGATGCACAAAGAAGAGAAATTCGGATTCCTGAAATAAACCAGTTTTCAGGATTTCAACTTGTAACCGCTTGGAAAAATGCCTAATTTTCGAGATATTTTTCGCCTATGAAAATGGAAAAAACTGAAATAATAGAAAATAGTTCTCTGTCTGTTACTCAGGCTGAGGCACTTAGCGATTACCGCATGGCTTACCAAAGCAGACAGGCCAGTCTGATTGGGCGAAGGGAAGTCCTGACAGGAAAAGCGAAATTTGGAATATTTGGAGATGGGAAAGAATTGCCTCAGATCGTGGTGGCAAAATTCTTTAAGGAAGGTGATATCAGGTCTGGTTATTACCGGGACCAGACTCTGGCTTTCGCTTCAGAGATGGCTACTATTAAGCAATTTTTCGCTCAGCTTTATGCCGACCCGGACCCCAAAAATGACCCTCATTCTGCCGGGCGGCAAATGAACAGCCATTTTGCTTCGCATCACTTTAATGAAGATGGTACCTGGAAAGACCTGACCAGTATCAAGATGACAGCGGCAGATCTTTCTCCTACAGGCTCTCAAATGCCACGGATGGCCGGACTTGTCCAGGCTTCCAAATTGTTCCGAAATAATCCTGACCTGAAATCATATACTCACCTTTCCGACAATGGAAACGAAGTGGTATTTGGGACAATCGGCAATGCAAGTACTGCTGAGGGATTATTTTGGGAAACGGTAAATGCCGTAGGGATTATCCAGGGTCCATGGGTCATGTCAATCTGGGATGATGGGTATGGCATTTCTGTGCCTAATGAGTTTCAGATTACCAAACGCAACCTCAGTGAAATGCTCTCAGGATTTCAGCGGACCAAAGAAGATCGGGGGTATGAAATCTTCACAGTAAAAGCCTGGGATTATGAAGCCCTCATCAAAACCTATCAGGATGCTGTGAGAATCGCCAGAGAGGATCATATCCCTGTATTGGTACATGTCACAGAAGTCACCCAACCGCAGGGACATTCAACTTCAGGAAGCCATGAAAGGTATAAATCTCCGGAAAGACTCGAATGGGAAAAGTCGCATGATTGCCTCAAAAAAATGCGGGATTTCCTGATCAAACATAAATTTATTAGTGCAGAAGAACTCGACGCCCTGGAAAAAGAAGATCGCAAGTGGGTAAGGAAAATCAAAAATGAAGCCTGGCAGGAATATCAGGCACCGATTAAAGAGGAAGCCCGTGAGCTTATCAGCCTGCTCAACGAAATCAGTCGTCAATCTTCCCAAAAACAAGCCCTGGCGGATATTGTCGCAGGAATTAAGAAGATTCTCGAACCAGCCCGCAGGGATCTTATGACAGCTTCTTATCAGGCTTTGCTGGCCCTTCGTAATGAATCCTTGCCTGTAGTTGAAAAACTCAAAACCTGGAGGCAGAAAAAAATGGATAAAGGGGATCAAATGTATGATTCACATTTGTATAGCGAGACTGCCCGTTCTCCGATGCTGATCAAAGGTGTTGAGCCGGTTTATAAGGAAAATAGCCCAATGATTAGCGGTTTTGAATTATTAAACCAGTGTTTTGAAAATATTTTCACGAATAATCCCCTCACTGTTGCATTTGGAGAGGATGTAGGAAAACTGGGAGATGTGAACCAGGGATTTGCAGGTTTGCAGAAAAAATTCGGCATACATCGGATAATGGACACCGGGATTCGTGAGGCCACGATTGTGGGGCAAGCCATTGGTCTGGCTATGCGTGGACTGCGTCCCATTGCAGAGATTCAATATCTGGATTACTTTATTTATGGCCTTCAGATGTTGTCAGATGATATTTCCACGTTACTCTACCGCACTAAAGGAGCTCAAAGAGCCCCTGCAATTATTCGTACACGCGGACACCGTCTCGAAGGAATCTGGCATGCGGGTTCTCCTTTGGGAATGATTGTTCACGCCTTAAGAGGAATGCACATTGCCGTGCCCAGGGATATGACCCAGGCCGTTGGTTTTTACCACACGTTTCTGGAAGGTGATGATCCGGCGTTAATCATTGAAGTGTTAAATGGATACCGTTTGAAAGAAAAACTTCCCGAAAATCTGACTGAAATTAAAATCCCTTTGGGAGTACCCGAGGTATTGAGAGAAGGATCAGATATTACTTTGGTTACTTACGGCGCCTGTTGCCGGATTGCCATGGAAGCTGCCAAACAACTTGCCTCCACGGGAATTGAAGTCGAAATTATTGACGTGCGGACGTTACTGCCATTTGATATCCATCACAAGATTCTTGACTCACTCAAAAAGACCAATCGTATCCTCTTTGTAGATGAGGACGTCCCGGGAGGAGCCACCGCTTATATGATGCAGGAAGTATTAGAAAAACAGGGTGGATATTACCACCTCGATTCAGAACCCAAAACCCTGACTTCCAAATCCCACCGCCCTGCTTATGGCGATGATGGTGATTACTGGTCAAAACCTCAGGTGGAATCTATATTCCAGGCGGTTTATGAAATGATGAATGAAGCTGATCCTACACGGTTCCCCATATTTTTTTAAAATGATAGGGGCGCAAAATTTTGCGCCTCTATCTAAAATATAGTCCTACTCAAGAATCCATTCTCCCACAAATTGCTGCTGTTTCTTCTCTGGCAGCGGGTGGAAAGCAGAAGCCTGAATATCCCGGAACATTCGCTCCATACCGAAGAATCGGAAAAAACTCCTGCCTCCGGCAATTTCCATAGCTTTGTCGAGGGTAGCTTTGGCTGCATTCGCTAATAAAGTCTTTCTGGTCAAAATGCGAAGAGCAATGTCATTGGTTGGTGCAAAATTAAAGTCATTTCCAATGCGAACCATGTCTTCAAAAATTAACTGAGTATTGGTTCGCAGATTATGTAGTTCTCCGACCATAAGAGGAAGCAGAGGATTTTCATCTTTTTGACTGCGGGCAACTTCAATGGCCTTATCAGCAGCGGCTTCAGCCACACCTGTATAGGCTGCCATAATCAAAGGCATTGCTACTCCCAAAACGATATTCCAGACAGGGTGAAATTCTCCCTTGGGTCTGGTCAGAGCAATGGCATCATCAGCCACAAACACCTGATTGAAGTTTACTGTATGCGAACCCGTACCGCGCAT
>JAGQVA010000169.1 GCA_020438265.1 Bacteroidota bacterium | reverse complement strand
AGGAAAAAACGGATGTTTGTGAGAAAAAAAACATTCAGGCTGAAAGTAAGGGGTTTATTGATACCGAAGAACTCGAACGATTGGAGAAAATCAGTGAAATCCACGTTTCTGACCTGTATCGTGAAATCCTGAAAATTGACGAAGTAAGAGGAATCAAAAAACTGGCCTTACAGCCTTATGAAGATGGAAAACCCCTGAAGGGGATAGATGGAAGAAATGTGATAGAGGAATGGTGCCTGATGATATCTGAAAATCGCCGGGCAATTTTGTCAGTTGAGCGATCCGAATTTACTTTTTTCAAAGATGTACTTCGTTTTCAACCAGACAAAGGGAAAGTAATTGAGCGTTTCAGAAAGCGATTGTCTAACGTTCGGAAAGCCAGACTCAAACCTTATCAGCTGGATCTGGAACCACCTCTGGGGCTATTTCGAAAGGATCTGGCCACTTATCGTTCTATTCAGCACGATTTCCCTGTGGTTTATGGAATAGGGGAGGGACATCTTTCAAGATCTGTTGCTCCTACCCGCGATACACAGGCCTTACAGTTAAAAGGATATCTGTTATTTTTCGACCAGTTACTGACCAATTATCTGGGACAACTGGCCAACATTCGGGACCTGTTTTCACTGAAACCTGAGTCTTTGAGAATGGAGGAAGAAAAAGGAAGGCATACTTATTTTCCGCAGCCTTTGAAAGATGTCCCCCGGGCAAAAGAATTAATTCGTTTTTATGAAGAAAAGCAGAGTGGCGAAAATGATTCAGATATTATTGCCGCCTGGAGCGTAGAGGAAAACGAATTGCCTTTATCATCTGAAGAAAGAAAATTGGCTATAGGCGACTCCATGCGTGCATTTCGCCTGGGTCGGGTCCGGTTTGAAATTATTGAAATGGAAGAAGACGGAACGTATTATTTTGAAGCAGAAGATCAGCTTCAGCGTCCGTTTTTGAAAAGCAGTCAGGTTTATGAGAGTTATCAGGAGGCACAAAGCGCAATAGAAACCCTCAAATTCCTCGCAGTTCAGGAGGATGCCTACAGACCCTTTACCCTGTTAGTTGATGGCCGCAACAGATATACATTTGAAATTCTGTATAATCCGCTGAATTATTGGCAATACCTCAATAAAATCATCGAAAGCAAGGAAGAATATCTGGTAAGGAGAGATCAGTTTTTGAACCACTTATTGGCACGTTTTTCTGAGCATTTTTCCGAATATGTATTGCTCATGTTTGCCCTGAATGGGGAGAGGTATGATTTGGAAAAAACCGTTCAGGATAAATCTCATTATCTGTATCATTATCCCGAACTTAGTCGCAATCGTGGCAAGGCGTATGATTATCGCGATGGATCTGCACTTTGGAATAGCAATAATATTTCGGGATTTGAACGAAGGGTGACGGCGATGATGGGAATTCCTGATTTTATCCGGCAAAATCTGAACAATTTCCAAGTGAAGAAGCAGGATAAGAATGATTATTATCGCCTTTACTACAAAGGTTCAGTAGTCCTGCAGGGGCAATATGGGTATGAAAGCAGAAAGATTGCCAGGGAAAAACTGGATGTTATCTTTGATTTGGCCAAAACGAAAGAGAATTACATCAGAGTTGATTGCCCTTTAACGGGAGCCTATACCTTTAAACTCGTCTCTGGAAAAAATAATGAAGCGATTCATCCGGGCACTTATCCCAGTGAAAAGATCAGGGAAGAGGTGATTGATAAGCTGGTAGAAAATCTGGAATTGCAGGATTCTCTAGAAATCATCAGAACGAATCCCCATCTGCCTACAGGTTTTTACAAAAAATCGAAGCATGAATTGTTTGTGAACACTGACAGATTTGCAGGAGGTATATTCAAAAAAGATTGTGAATGTCAGAAAAGCAAAGAGGATAATTCCTATCGCTATCAAATCATCGATGAGGAAGAAATTTATGCTCAAAACCCCGTTGTTGAATCCAATCCCCAAAAACAAGGAGATCTGGAAAAGGAGTTAAAGGGAAAATTAAAAGATCTGGACGAGCAATATTCCACGATTTGTTTTGGTGAAAAAAGAGCTGTTAAAAAACTTGGGGATAATTATCACTACCAATTGGTTCAGGTTGTAGATGTAGATGTGGATGAGGACAATGATGAGAATATAGATAAGAATAAAGCTGTCGTTTTGTGGCGAAGTTATGAAACCTTTGCCAGTGCAGAATTGGCTTTACATGCATTTGATCAGGCGTTTTTTACTGTCATTGAACTGGCCGGAAACAGAGCCAATTATGTGGAAGTCTCTATGGATGGGGAAAAAACTTTTGCCCTGGCCCGGGAAGAAGAGGATTTTCTGGCATTTATACCCGTGGATGAGATAGAAGAGGAAGATTTGCCAACTGCCCAAAAAACGCGAATCATTCATTCTCTACAGTTTCCGGTTTTTCGCATTGAGGAAGAAAACAGATTTTCTTTCAGGTTGATTCAGCTCAGTACAGACCTGAGTTTGACAGAAGATTGGGTAGGAACCAGCAGTTATCAAAACCCCAAAACCGCATGGAAAAGATTTTTTGAATATCTGGAATTGCTCCGAAACAGCGAAAACTGGTTCTGGGCTGAGGGAGATAAAGGATTACAACTCTCTGTAGGGGAACGATTGATTGAAAGTGAGTGTGGCTATTTTTCGGAATATTCCGCCTGGGAAGCAACCAAAGAATTTACGGATCAATTTAAGGAGGATTATAGCCTTGATATTTTCACTGATTTCTGGAACGATTGTACATATAGCTTCCGGATAGTCAATCGCGATTACCGGCTGGCTGTTCATCCTTATTCCTATAATTCTTCCGAAGAGCGGGAAGTTGTGATGACTTGTCTGAGGAAAAATGCCCTTGCCAGGAAAAAGTTTTTCCGCCTTGTTTATAAAGATGCTATAGAGGAAGATACCCATTCCTGGTACTTCGTTATTCGTAGCCATCCCCCGAAACCTTCATATAAATATAAACACATTTTATGGCAGGGATCACAATTTTATTCTTCAAAAGAAGAGGCAGAAAAGGCTTATGAAGAACAATATGTTATGATCATGAACCTGGCGAGGAAAGCGGAGAATTATCAGTTTATTAAGACAAATGAGAGTAAATGTAAGGTAGTTCTCTGCAATGAGCGCCAGGAAATCGTAGCAGTAATGCCCCGGGATTTTGATCAGGATTCCGAAAGTTATACCCGGCTGGAAAAAATCGTGAAACGCATCAAGTTCGCGCGTTTATTCCCAATCATACAATCAGGCTCAGGATATCAGTTTGATATTTACGACTTTCATTTTAATAGGGGAAAATTACTGGAAAAAACCTGGGATATCATCTCGGGAACCTGGGATATGGATGCCTGTTCTCAGATTCAGGATATTGAACCTTTGGAAGCCGGAGCTAATGGTTATTGTAGCAGAGAGGAAAAACTGCATCTGGTTCGGTGTATTGATGATTGGATTGGAGGAGGCGTAGCGTTGAAAAGTACCCGGACCTACGAATCACTTCCAGAAATTCTGGAGGTTCTTCACTGGCTGAAAGACCACCATTATTATCTTTTCCGGCAGATCGACAGTTATCAACCCGTCAATACCCAGCCTTGTGGACCTTATTCCATTGAATTTGTGAATCCATCGGGGATTTTGGCTGTCAGCCCCCGAAAATTTGTCACCTATTCTGATTGTTTAAAAGCAGTCGAACGGACCCATTTGAAAGTAAATTCTGAAGGTTTACACCTTGTGGAACATGTGTTACTTCGGCCTGTTAAAAATGCTTCGGATACATTCATTCATTGTGTAAAAGATCTGGCAGGCAATATTATCTTATATGGTACGGAGGAATATAGCAATTCTGAATTGGCCAATAAGGATAGTTCTAAAGGGAAATTTATAGAGCAAATCAAAGCTGCTGTTTCAGCAATTCCCAATAATCAGCCTAAAAAAGGCATTCGTCCCGGGAAAAGAAATCATCCTGAAAAAGAAATGCCTGACTATGAGTGGCAAGAAAATTTAAAGCTGTATGAAAATGATCAAATAATTGCTACAGGATGTCACCTGCCGGTGAGTGAAAAGGCCTTTTTTGCCGGGCTGAAATATTTGGAAAATCTCAAAAAAACCGCTGTCTTTTCCTGTCATATTACAGACAAACAATGTGATGATTCGCTCATCGAAGTTTGCATTCACAAGGAAGATTGCGTACTGCCAGCCAGCAATAACACGACGGCAAAGAGGTGTGGGAAAACCATCCAGACAGAAGAAAATATCTTTGATGGGTATATCCCCGGTGCAGATCCCTATTCCTTCTGGGCCACGATTATTATCCCTCATTGGCCCCGGAGGTTTCAGAATGCGAACTTCCGAACCTTCTTTTCCAATACGATCAGGCGGGAGCTTCCTGCCTATGTAGCGCCGCGTATTCTGTGGGTGAATCCCCGCGATATGCGGACCTTCGAACAGGCATTTCAGGCATGGATGAAGGCCAAAAGTAAGGTAGAACAGCTCAAACTGAGTTCTGAGGCCGAAACGAATGATTCACCTGTGAAAAAAAATAGTCCTGGTCTTTATTTAACGGCTTCACAAGTAAATACTTCAGACTGGAATAAGGCTATTGATGAACTTGATCAGAGGCAAAGGAAACTCATTCAGATTATGTTTAGCCTGAACAGCGAATACAAGTTTGCCCGCTTTGAAGGATTTAGTAGCAACAGCAATGACACGGTTCAATTAAATGAGACAAAATTAGCATAGAATATTGACTGAAATGATTACAAAAATATAGGATAATGGCTGCAAAACTGGAATTTACTTATCCGCTATTTGTTCCCAAGCAAGTGTTGAGGAGCGAGGACCTGAATAATATCGTTCATTATTTGGACGAACAAAACCGACTTACCCGTTCCTCGCTGGCGGGAATGGGCATTTTATACGGACTGGACCTGGAGTGGATACCAGCCGAAGAGGAAACCCTTGCAAAAATTCGCATTTCCAAAGGAATTGGTCTTAGTTCGATGGGATACCTTTTTGATATAGGAGAAACCGAATTCACGTCCTATTCCGAAACCCAGGTGGATCTTGACCACTTTTTGTGTGAAGATGATATAGAATTGTTGAGAGGAGATGAACCTCCTATTACATTATGGGAACTGTCAGGACAAGACGGGGAAAATCCTGTGGGTGAATTGCTCGTGGATTCTTCTGTCAATTCTGATGAATTTGTCATCATGTTATTCTGGGATCAATCCCAGGAAATGAAGGAAACCTGTTTTAGCAAACCTGGAGAAGTTGCAGGAGAAACACAGATCGCCATCCGCATATTTGCCATTACCCCGGAAGATGCCATTAGAATTACAAAATTTTATGAAAAGGATGAAGAGGAAAAGGATATCCTTCCTGAAATTGCTTTGCCTCGATTCGGGTATATGAAAAAGGATGAAATTCCTGCTGATTTTCAAACTTTGTCAGAGCAATCGGGGGATGGCATTTATCTCCATGCCATAGAGGATTTTGATACTTTTTTTCAGACATACAACAAAAATTGTGCATTGGGAATTGAGGACCCTGCCGGTGTCGGGGATATTATCAGGGCTTATGATGAAGTAAGTTCCCGATTCTCTGAACTGTTTTTTGGAGAAAATACAGAGCCTTTTAAATACTTTTAGGATTATCTGACCCGTTTGCTTGACTAGGTCTCTCAAGGGAAATCCCGGATTGTGATGCAGTATTTCTATGATTATCTGAAAGATTTGGTGCTGGCATATCTGGAATTTGTCAATAGTGATTTTGCAGATACCTTGTGGAATAACCCGGACAAGTGTCTTTTCCCTTATCATAATTTACTGGGATTACTGAAAAAAAATATCACTACTTATGATTTTGAAGTAACGGAAGATTACCGGACGCATCTGATCCGTCCTCCGGTTGCAGGGTTGGTAAATGACGATTTGAACCACGCCAGGGACCTTTTTCAGCGGATGATGGTCCTGGCAGGCAGTGAGGGTAAAAAGTTGTTTGAAGTGCCCGGTTTGGATCTGGAAAACGGAAGTTATTCCTTGCAAGAGGAAATAAAAATTACCCCAAGTAAAGGCAAACTTTTTCCCCTGAGTGATCGGGCTATCCCTTATTATTATTCAGAAGAAAATGTGGTAAAACTGAATGGCTCCATGCGAACCTATTGGAGTTATCAGGCTAAATCAAAAAGGCGTCAGGGATTGATTCCTGCTTATTTCCCGGTACCCAAACAAGGTGTTGTTGAAACGTCAAATTTGAACAAAAAATACCTGCTGCGGGACATGGATGCATACGATTTTTTCAGGATAGAAGGGCATCTGTTCGATGAATTGGAAAAGGTGGTCGAAAATCTTCAGCAACAGCGCCAAAGCCTGAATCTTCCCTTTGATATTCGCTGTGTCGAATTGCCCCATGTGAAAGTGACAACCATCGATTTGGAGGATGAATTATGCGGCAAATCGGAATGGTCCATGATTGATCTGGAGATTGATTTCCAAAAGTGCAGGAATGATCTTCTGTATTATCTGCAAATCATGCAAGATGTACTTACAGAAAAATCTGATGAAGGAGGTTCAAAGACTGACCCAAAATGGCAAACGGGAAGATTTTCCATAGAGATTCCCGATGATCATCCCTGGATGGTACTGTATAAATGGTTAAATGAGACAAGCGATCTGAATCAATTTGTCAAAGCGTACAAAACGTTTATAAATTATTTTTACGAACTGTTTCCTCCAGTTGCCAAAAACCTTTCAGCCGAGGAAAAAGAGATATTGAAGCGATTGGGTTTTTCGGGAAAAGAAAGCGCCTTTGAGAGCCTTAAAAAGCCCTTTGATATCCTGGTTCAAAATTATAAAACCCGTTGCACGGAAATCGTTACTCAACTGTATTTCAACTACTTTGCAAAAGCACACCCTGGAATGGAGCACATGGCAGGTGTGCCCAAAGGAGGCACATTTATCCTGGTATATACTGATACTGCGGCCAACCTTCAGATCCTGACAGGTGCGGTTAGTGAAAAGGTTTTGGCGAATGAAGAGATGACTGAAAAAGAGTTCCAGGTGTTTGCAAAAGATGAATTCTGGCTGGTGAAAAAGGCAAAAGAATTTAAATTCCCTTCCAGTTTTTTTAAACAAAGGGTCATTGCTGATTTTGCCTTGCCATATTTATGTTGTTCCAGTACTCCGTCAATCACTTATGAAATACGCAAACCGGCACCTGCGATTTTGCTGAATCCTGAGTGGTTTTGCAGCGGTGATGATAGAAAATATCCCGTTATCGGTTTGCCTGAGGGCGGAGAGTTTGTCGAAAGTCCCTGGCTCGAAGAGGATAATGGTAAATACTATTTCGTTCCGGGTAAAAATCAGGGCCAGTATCTCTTTGAGGAAGGCGAAGCAAGGGTTGATATCAGTTATATTTTTAATGATCAGGTTGCCAAAAAAGCAGTAATGGTTTATCTGCAACCTGTGCCTAATTATACCTATGAAGAAACGGAAATCATTGACGAAGGTAATCCATGCGAATTGCTGGGGTATAGATACACCTTTATCAATACTTCCGGTTATGCCTATTCATCCAGGATGGAAGTTGAGCTGAAAGCAGGGGAGCAAACGGAAACGAAAGACATTAGTGATACAATGACCCTGGAAGTGCGATATGCCGATTATGAGGGGTTATTGCCTGTTTTCATAAAGCCACGAATAACGGTTTATTCCAGAAATAAATTCTGTGGGGATGGTTATGTGGGGAATACAATTGTCGTGAATTGCCCGGCTGTGGATATTATTCCTCCCAGACCATTAGAACCCGATAATCCAGACCATAAGGATGAATTTGGAAATCCCATATTCTTCAGGGCAAATCAGAGCCTGTTGACTTTCCCAATTATCGTAGACAGAGATGGAGGGACTTTCACCATTAAATATGACCCTGAGAATGGAACCGATCCTGTGACTCTGGACATGGCTTTTGTGGATGTCTATCTGCAATTATCCGGGCCTGTCCAGGATGATCCATGCCCCAGTATGTTATACCATTTTACTTATGATAATAACCCGGAAGAAGATCCCAATCTTCCGCCCCCTGACGACGGAAAATATATTTTCACCTATGAAAAAATGGGATGTTCTGATGAAATAACAGTTGTGCTGCGAAGTTTTTCTGGGCGTGAAGCCCGCCGGGGAGCTATCAATACGCTGGGTGCGGAGAACAGACTCAGTACCACCAAGCTCTTTAAAACTGCCCAGGAATTTGTTGATGCGGAAACTCCCCAAACGGAAGATCTGGAAAAACAACTGGAAGGCCTTGTCGAACAATTTCAAAAAAGCAATGCCAATGCTTCTGTATCAAGAAAGCCTCAGTATCAACAGCTTATGCAAATGGGATTCCAGGAATTTAACGATAGAATTGTGGCAACTCATGAAGATCAATTACCACAGTCTACAGTCAACCTGATGGAAAAATTATTCCCCCTTCTGAAAGCTGAGGGAATGGATCCCAAGGATATCTGGAAATCCTGGAAAGCGCCTGATTCAAGTGTTGCTTCCATTGCGGAGCTTGAGCAATTGTATACAAAAAGTTAAACCCGATACCATAATATGTTGCCTTGAATAATTCCAACATACATATCATCGCGAAACACATTTTGCACCTGGGTTTTCCTGGGCAAGAGGGACATTTTCACATGCAACAGGAAATCAAGAAGGTTTATTGGGAGAAATTGGTTCGCGGTATGGGAGAGCTTTTTGACCGTTTTGTAAGTTCCGATGAGGTCATACGAATAGACAAGCTGGAGGTGGATCTCGGGCGAATCGAATGGAAACACTTCGATGAAGAATTTGTCAAAAAGGCTTTGGAAAAACTGGAATTATATCTATTGAAACTGGTAAAAACCAAAAGCGGTGAAAAAATAAAACCCGTTCCCTATCGCCAGAATCGCTTTCAGCAATGGTTGTACTTCCTCGAAAATGGCGTTTTTGACTGGAGAGCCAATATTCGCGAAGAAGCGGACTTTCA
>JAGQVA010000015.1 GCA_020438265.1 Bacteroidota bacterium | reverse complement strand
AAATCCAGACCTGATTTGTTAATCAAGCGAGTGGGTATTAGATAGCTCAGGTTCAGGTTTTTCATCCGTAGGTAAGAAGCATCTTCGATGAACCGGGAAGAATCAAAAGCTCCTTGCAGGAAACGCAGCTGTGGGATATCTGTCTGATCGCCGGGTTGTTGCCAGCGGTTTAGCATACGGATATCCTGATTGTCAAACCAGCCGAATCCATCCATCTGAAAACGCCCACCGCCGTTATAACTATCATTTCCATAAACGCCCTGAAACAGTATCCTCAGCTCCAGCCCTTTCCATGAAAAAGTATTATTGATCCCGAATATGAAATCGGGGTTAGGATCACCAATAACCACACGCTGTGCTTCATTGATGTTGTTAGTGGTTCCCCGATCTAATTCTCCATTTCCCGTTTCAGCATTGAGATAATACAAAGCATCGCCATTATTCGGGTCAACACCTGCAAACTCAGGGGCAAAAAACACCCCAATCGCCTGTCCTTCCATCACTCGACTGATGCTTATATTAAAGTCGTTAGCTTCTATGGCCTGTCCCTGGAGATCGGTAACAGTATTGATATTCTTTGAAAAATTCAGATCTGTTTTCCATTTAAAAGCACCCGCCAGATTATATGAATGGAGCATGATTTCTACCCCCTCATTTTTCATTTTACCTACATTCTTTAGTTGCGTGGAAAAACCTGTCGTGGCAGGTACATTGACTCGTAGGAGCAAGTCATCGGTATTTTTTACATAATAATCCAACTGACCGGAAATGCGGTCGTCAAACAATCCAAAATCCACCCCTACATCCACTTGTGTAGTCTTTTCCCACTTCAGGTCCGGATTGGGGATTTGAGTTTGCACAATGCCGGATTGCCCTCCGTACCGACTACCCTCAAACAGGCCCAATGCTGGAAAATGAGTAATTGGCGTATTGCCTGTTCCCCCCCAACTTCCCCTCAGTTTAAGGTAATTGATAAGGCGATTATTTTTTAAAAATGACTCTTCTGATAATACCCATCCTGCTGAGGCAGCAGGGAAAAACCCATAACGGTTGTCCTTTCCAAAACGGGAATCACCATCGATCCGGGAAGAGAGAGAGAGCAGGTATTTTGGGGCGAGATTATAGTGCAATCGGCAAAAATAGGAAAGGACACTAAAAGCTGTTTTTACTTCCGTGCCAAAAAATATTTCCCCCGCACTCGATATGTTCTGGAAATCGTCGTTAGGGAAATTTCGCCCATCGAGCCGTAAACCTTCCTCCTGGTGTTCCTCATAACTCATTCCCAGCGTTGCTTCTATTTTATACATGGTTTTTCTCAGGTGGTAAGTGGCGTAGGTATTAGCAGAATAATGTAATACATCGCTCACTGATGACCTTTTGAGGCCATTAAATTCGCCTGTCCTGCGACCGACCCTGGAGCTGTAAAACTGCTCCCTGTCGTGATGCAAGTTGTCCAGCCCAAAATCGGTGTGCAGGGTCAGGTTTTCGATAGGTTGCCAATTAAGGTAAGCATTGCCCAGGGTACGAAGATTGGTCGTTTGCCAATCTATATTGCCCATATAATGCCAGGCATGGAAATAAAAAGTACTGTCAAAAATTTCACCGGGGTTTTCTGGATCATACAAGGGTTGAACGGGACTCTGGGCAACAATTTGGCCTGGTGCACCAAAATCCCAATCTACCGGAACTTCTTCCAGTACTGTTCTCGAAAGGCTCATATTCATACCAAAATCAAGGTGATCATTTACCTTATGCGTGAGATTCATTCTGCCACTTATGCGTTCAAAATCGTTTAGGATAATGATAGCTGTCTGATCGGTATAGCTACCCGAAACATAGAATGTTGTTTTATCATCCCCACCTGAAATGTTGAATTGCACTTGTTTTTGCCCTGCGTCGGGATTGTACATCAGATCCTCCCAGTTGGTGTCGTTACCATCCCGCCATCCTTTGAGATGTTGGTCTTTCCATTCTTCTGCTGTTTGTCCAAAAACCCGTCCGTTTGCATTGGCCACATTCGCAAACGCTTCGTCCCAGAGTTCCAGGTATTGATCGGCATTCATCCATTTGCGTTTGATGGTTGGCTGACTCCATCCGGTGTTCATGTCCAGTTCGACCCGCGTTTTCCGGGCCTGCCCTTTTTTAGTGGTAATAATGACCACCCCATTGGATGCCCTCGACCCATAAATAGCCGCTGCTGAGGCATCTTTCAAAATGTCAATGGATTCAATATCATTGAAATTGAGGTCTGCCAAAGGATTCATACGTGGGTTGTTGAATAATACCTGATCTTGCGAGTTGATCACAATTCCATCTACCACATAGAGGGGTTGTACACTGGCATTGATGGAAGCAGTGCCGCGAATTCGCACATCGATATTAAAGCCCAATTTCCCACTTTCATTGGTAACAAAGACACCGGCTGCACGTCCCTGTAAGACGGATTCGAGGCTATTGACGGGTACTCCTTCTATATACTCTTTATTTATTTTGGAAATATTCCCCGTTATGTCCGAACGAATCTGAGTGCCATAACCGACTACGAGTACTTCATCGAGTGAAATAGCAGAAACGGCAAGGTAGATCGTAGCATTCTTGCATTCGACAACAGGCACTTCCTTTGATTGAAAACCTATATATGAAAAGACGAGGATCTCGGCATTTTCTGGTAGCAGAAGAGAATATGAGCCATCAGTCATAGAATTGGTTCCAATTGCCTCTTCGTTTTTGACTTTAATGCTTACACCGGCTAATGGAGTACCGTCGCTTTGGTCATAGATGAACCCGGAAACAGTTTGTTGTGCGAAAAAGAATTGTGGGTAGAGACAACAGATGAGTAGCAGGATTTTTTTCATATTCAGGCGCTTAGGTATGTTGTGTGATTCGATTTGTCCAAAGTAGGTTGGATGCAACAATAGGACAAGTCATTGCAACAATAGAGGGCGAAATGCAACAATAGGGAAAGAAAAAAAGCCGGGACAGATATTCTGGTCGACGGAGAATTAACCGAATCCATTTGGCAAACTGGTGACATGTCAGATCAGTTTTGGATGATTTTTCCGGTTGATGACAGACGGGTTGATGCTGAAAGGCAGACTGAAGTAATAATATATAGCAGATAAATTTTAGCCCCTGATCGGTCTAAACCAATCAGGGGCTAAAAGGACTAACAAAAATCTTTTATCTATTTCGCATAAGCAATCGCCCGCTTCTCTCTGATCACAGTAACCTTAATATGCCCGGGATACTGCATATCCTTCATAATCTTTTGTGAAATTTCAAAGGCAAGATTCTCTGCTTTTTCATCGCTGACTTTTTCACTTTCGACGATCACTCGTAACTCACGACCCGCCTGGATCGCGTAGGTTTTCATCACTCCGGGATAGGAAAGAGCGAGTTGCTCCAAATCTTTGAGACGCTGGATATAACTTTCGATAATTTCCCGACGTGCTCCGGGGCGAGAACCGCTAATGGCATCACAAGCCTGGATAATCGGAGAGATTAAAGCGTTCATTTCAATTTCATCGTGGTGAGCTCCGATGGCGTTACATACATCGGGATGCTCTCCGGCTTTTTTCGCCAGTTCCATTCCCAACAAGGCGTGAGGAAGATCACTGTGATCTTCTGCTACTTTTCCGATATCGTGTAGCAGACCCGCCCGTTTGGCTTTTTTAATGTCCAGCCCCAATTCTGAAGCCATGATGGCGCAGAGATTAGCAACCTCGCGAGAGTGTTTCAGCAGGTTTTGACCGTAAGAAGAACGATATTTCATTCGTCCTACCATGCGGATCATTTCGGGTTTCAGGCCGTGAATATTGAGGTCGATTACAGTTCTTTCTCCCGTTTCGATAATTTCTTCTTCTACTTTTTTAGTAGTTTTTTTGACGACTTCCTCAATTCTGGCCGGGTGAATACGTCCATCGGTGACCAGTTTGTGGAGAGAAAGTCGGGCAATCTCTCTTCTCACCGGGTCAAAACCGGAAAGGATAATCGCTTCTGGCGTATCATCGACGATAATTTCAATTCCGGTAGCCATTTCCAGTGCTCTGATATTTCGCCCTTCACGTCCGATGATTCGTCCTTTGATCTCATCATTTTCGAGTGGGAAAACGGTAACTGTATTTTCAATTGCATGTTCAGCAGCAGTACGCTGAATGGTTTCGATGATAATCTTTTTGGCCTGTTTGGTAGCGGTAAGCTGCGCTTCTTCAACGATTTCCTTGATATGCGCGCTTGCTTCGGTTCTGGCTTCTTCCTGAAGTGCTTCAACCATACTGGCTTTGGCTTCCTCGGCTGAAAGCCCTGCGATTTTTTCCAGGTCTTTGACCTGTTTTTGCCTCAAAACTTCGAGTTCTGATTGTTTTTTCTCTACAATTTCAATCTGCTTGGAGAGGTTGTCTTTAATCGCATCAATTTGTCCCTGAAGCGTTTTTTGCTTTTGCGCTTCTTTCTTGACCTTTTCAGCTTGTTGGTTAAGGTTTTGTTCCCGCTGTCTTAATTTATTCTGAAGACCATCGAGTTTCTCCTTTTGTTTTTTAGCGTTTTGCTCAAATTTGCTTTTGAGCTGCTGGTACTTTTCGTTTGCTTTAGATAGTTTGTCCTGCTTAATATTTTCTCCTTTCAACTCTGCCTGTTGAACGATACTATCTGCTTTTACTTTAGCTGCTTCAACCATTTTTGAGTTGGCGGTGGAAAGTAGCATTCGGTTAATAAAATATCCAATTACTACTCCTGCCAGCAAACCGATCGAAACACCTATTAACATATCTGTAATACTCATAAGTATATGCGTTAATGGGTTAAAAAAACGGTGTGCAAAACGGCTAATATGGGAAGGATTTTGCTATTTCTCTTCGGAAACCTGAATAGAATAATCCAGTTTTTGTTCCAGGACGGATAGTTCGTTGAGAAAAGACTGTTCCAGACGTTCTTGTTTCGCTTTATAGGTCAAATACTCTGTCATAATGTCAAGACAACACATGATAGATATGTCCAGGTCATCTTGAATTTTATACTCTGCCTTAAAGGCTTTTATCTTAGCGTTTATCGTCCTGGCCGCTTCTTCAATAACGGCTGCCTCCTCACTATCCACTTTAGCCGGGAACTGACGTCCGAAAATATTTATATTTATGGATCTTTTCTCCAAAGTTTTCCTTCTTCTTGCCAGTTATTGCTAATCACCAAAGTTCTTTAAACAAATATCTATTTCTTTGATATAATCTTCAATCATTGTCTGCACGGCTTCTTTGTCATAGGTTCCCGTTTCCGTTCCGATACTTTTGGCCAGTTTGAGTGCTTCATATTTCTCCTGCATATCCAAATATGCTTTCTCCTTGACCTCCAATGTCTGATTGAGCTCTTCGACCTGTTCCAAAAGCTGTTCTTTTTCCTGCTTCAAACGCAATAAAAGCCGCTCTAATTTAGCCGCTTTTCGATTTGTCGCTTGTAATCTTGGGAGTAAATTATCCATGACTTACGTGCTCCAAAAAATAAAATAGCGCATTTTTCACCACTAATCCAAGCACTTATAAATATTTGGTGGAATACTTAAAGAGTAAACCCTCAAGTAGTTAATAATAAATGGGTTGTGATTCTGAATAATGTGAATGTTTTAAATAATTTTTTCAGGTTGGGACCAAAAAAAATCCATCTCACCAGGAGATGGATTTTTTTTGTGATAAATGATTCTTTATCCGCACTTGCTGTATCCACATTCCTTACAGGTCAGGCATCCTTCCTGATAGATCAGTCCGTTGGCACCACATTCTGTACATTTGTTCTCAACAGCTTCTGTTCCGTCAGGAATAAACTGTTTCAGCGCCCTGACAACTCCTTTTTTCCAGGTGTTGAGAGACTCTGCGTCAAGGTGAAGTTTGTCAACCATATTCACTACATAAGGCAGTGGCATTCCATGGCGGAGAACTCCTGAGATCAGCTTGGCGTAGTTCCAGTATTCTTTATTGAAAGTTCGGGACAGGCCTTCAATCGTCACTTTATATCCTTCGCTATCTACATATTGAAAGTCATATCTGCTGCGGCCATTTTCATCTTTACTCTTGATTACCCAGCCTTTATCGACTTTCGATAGTACAGAGAAAGAATCTTTAGCCAGACCCGTAAAAATCTCGTAAGGACGGTCGTCAATCAATCCCACTACAGCGATCCATGCATCATCTTTATTGAAAAATCTGATAACTCTGGCTTCCAGTTTTTGTGGACGTCTTGGAGCAAGCGTATCGGAAAACTGTTTATCCTGTTCGTTTTTTGTCCCTTTATCATCATTAGCGACGAGTACGCCTGAACGAGAACCATCCCGATAAACGGTAATTCCTTTACAACCGGATTCCCAGCCTGTTTCATAGATTTTCTGAACCATCTCCTCAGAAATATCATTGGGAACGTTTACTGTAACGGAAATAGAATGGTCAACCCATTTTTGGATAGCTCCCTGCATTTTGACTTTGTTTACCCAATCGACATCATTGGCAGTAGCTCCAGCATAAGGCGAACGCGCGATTAATTCATTGAGTTCGTCCTCACTCATTCTGGCTGCTGTTTCAGCATTATATCCATGTTCTTTCAACCATGTAATGAATTTGTGATGGAAAACGTGGAATTCTTCCCATGAATCTCCTACCTCATCAATAAAATCAACCACAACATTCAAGTCATTGGGATTTACTTTGCGGCGGCGTTTGTAGGAAACCATAAATACAGGCTCAATACCAGAAGTGGTTTGAGTCATCAATGAGGTAGTTCCGGTTGGGGCAATGGTCAACAGAGCAATATTTCTACGTCCGTATTTGGCCATATCATGATACAACTCAGGATCAGCTTCTTTGATTCGGTTAATGAATGGGTTGGCTGCCTCTCTTTTTGTATCATAGATAGGGAATGCACCACGATCACGAGCCATATCTACGGATGAACGGTAGGCCGTAAGTGCGAGAAATTTATGTACTTCTACTGAAAAATCAAGTGCTTCATCTGATCCATATTTGAGACCCAGAGCTGCCAGCATATCACCTTCAGCAGTGATCCCTACTCCTGTGCGGCGTCCCTGCTCACATTTGGTTTTGATTTTTTCCCAAAGGATTCTTTCAGTTCTTTTTACTTCTTCGTTTTCAGGGTCTGCATCCAGTTTGGTGAGAATCGCATCAATTTTTTCCAGTTCGAGTTCTACAATATCATCCATGATGCGCTGTGCCATGTAGACATATTTTTTAAAGCGCTCGAAATTGAATGTTGCTTTGTCGGTGAAAGGGTCATCCACAAAGCTATAAAGATTGATTGCCAGAAGGCGGCAGCTATCATAAGGACAGAGTGGAATTTCTCCACAAGGATTGGTTGAAACGGTATGGAATCCCAAATCCTGATAACAATCGGGAATGGATTCTTTTTGTACAGTGTCCCAAAAAAGTACACCAGGCTCAGCAGAAGCCCATGCATTATGGGTAATCTTTTTCCAGAGTTGGGATGCATCAGTTTCTGACGTAAAGACCGGATTTTTGGAGTCAATGGGATATTGTTGTTGGTAAGTTTTTCCACTCATCGCAGCCTTCATGAATTCGTCATCAATTTTGACAGAAACATTGGCTCCGGTTACCTTGGTACCGTCCATTTTGGCATCGATGAATCGCTCCGCATCAGGGTGTTTAATGGAAATACTGAGCATCAGAGCCCCCCGGCGGCCATCCTGCGCTACCTCGCGGGTAGAATTGGAATATCTTTCCATAAAAGGAACCACTCCGGTAGAGGTGAGGGCACTATTCATTACCGGACTACCTTTGGGCCTGATATAGGACAAATCATGACCTACTCCGCCGCGTCGTTTCATGAGCTGGACCTGCTCTTCGTCGAGTTTCATAATTCCTCCGTAAGAGTCAGCCATACTATCATGACCAATAACAAAACAATTGGAAAGAGAGATAATCTGGTAGGCATTACCAATTCCGCTCATGGGGCCTCCCTGCGGAACGATATATTTAAAGTCTCGCAGAGATTCATAAATTTCTTCCTGAGTAAAACCATTTGGGAATTTCGCTTCGATCCGAAAAATCTCCTTAGTCAGTCTTCGGTGCATATCATCAGGGGTACGATCGAAAATATTGCCATAGGAATCTTTCATGGCATATTTATTCAGCCATACATTGGCGGCCAGTTCATCTCCTTTGAAATATTTGATCGCCTGGGGTAAAACTTCCTGGTATGTATAAGTTTTGTGTTGTTTGCCGTTGGAGGCTTTGCGAGAGTTAATTGTAGAGGATATCATATTTGTTTCATTTTGATCATTCAACACGAGGTCCCAATCTGGTAAATCCAGAGATTGGGAATAAAAATGGGCTGGTTATCAGAATAAGGACTAAGAAAGACAGGAAATCGAGTTTCCGTAGCTAGTTGGTAAAAGGAAGAATAAGCTTTGTAAATCGCGTTATCCGGAAGCGTATATAATCTGACCTAAAAATTGCATATTAATGACTATTTAGAAGCGTGTTTGATTGATATTTAATAATATTTTACTGTAAAAGGCAATGCGTTTACAAGAGCTATGTTAAAATAACTCAATTTATTTTGGATCGATTGTATTGAGTTATCCACATTAATGTGCATAACCTCTAAAAATGTGGAAAAACATAATTCTATGGGGATTTTTGTCTTATGCTTTCAGCAGCAATCAGACTTTTTCCCGCATCCATTCTTCCAGGCGGATAAGTTCGAATTTATCATTCCTCATACTTGATTTACGCACACTCTCTTCCATTTTTTCAAGTTCAGACCTGGTAATTTCCAGCGTTTTGGCAAAATCATAATTGTTTTTATACCACTTGATCAAAACCTTAATCAGAGTAATAGGGCGCATCAACTCCTGATTTTTTTGCGTTCGTTTGATAAACTGGCGCATATTGAGAATTTTGGTCTCCATCAGGTCATAATGTTGTAACTCAAACATGATCATGATTTCCAAAAGTCTCAGACTCAGATTCATTCCATATTTATCTGCCAGTAATGGAGTGGTATCATTCAGCTTCATATATGCCTCTTTAAAATCTCCGGTTTTAAACAAAATACAGGCGTGGAAGTAGTGCCACTTGGAAGCCAGCATTCTT
Organism: Bacteroidota bacterium; assembly: GCA_020438265.1. Classification (GTDB taxonomy): domain Bacteria; phylum Bacteroidota; class Bacteroidia; order J057; family J057; genus JAGQVA01. The sequence goes on along the minus strand of JAGQVA010000015.1, from coordinate 14,933 downwards.
GAAGCTTCAAACTGGGGGTGCTTAAAAGCCTTTTTTATATATTTCATCGCATCTCGGTAATTCCCGCCCTCAAAGGCAATGTGAAAAGGAAGCTCCAGCCCCGTCAAATAATTCATTTCTTCTTTGGAAAAAATATCCAGGGCCTGATTGGCGTAGTTTTGCGCTTCATCCAGTTCGCCCAGTCGCAGGTATACCTGGGCAAGCTGACCGTAGGCGACTGCAATTTCCTGTTCTGAGTACTGAGATCTGTCTTCTTGTATTAACCGGAGGTATTTGTGGCAAAATTCCAGCGCCTCCTTATGCAGGTTGGAAATTTGAAGAAAATAAATTTCACTTAAAAAATAACGCTTCTTTATCTGAGAATGACCTGAATCGTCGCTAATGGCTTTGATTTTATCGATTTGTTCTCTGATCCTCGCTCTTTGCTCAGGTTTGACGGCCTGATTAAAAAGGAGATTGGAAATGGAATAATACAAAATCATCGCTTCATTAATGGAAGCGCGCAGGTGGTTTGTTTTGAGTAATGTATCCGTTTTTTTCTCAAATTCTTTGACTGAAATCCGAATACTGTGATTTCGGTACAGGAGAAGCTCAGCCTGGAAATACTCATTGTGGAAGGAATATTTTTCTGCTGTAGAGATGACCTGAAGCAGAAGATTTTTACTGGCCAGATAGGCACCTCTTCCCAGAAGGATTTCTCCCTGTAATAATTTCTTTTGTACCTGAAGCCGGGCGTTAATTGCAGGAGATTTGTATCCTGTGAGGCTTTTATCATTCAAAACGATATTTTCCAGCATTCTTTTTAGCCTCGATTTGGTAACCCTGAAAGTGTTATCAGGCAGTTTGCCGTACAGTTTTTGAGAATAGAATTCTTCCTCTCTTTCATCGTACCGTGTAACCAAATCAAATAATTTACCCATCTTCTCATATTCGAAGGGAGAATTCTTGATTTTCTGCCTGATTTGCCTGATTTCCTGTTTTCTGAGCTTTTTTACAATGTCGTAGATTAATTTCATACTATGACTTAAGGCGTATTTTTCGCAAATAATATAAAAAATCGTGTAATCCGACACTATTTTTTTGAATGAACTCTTGTCAGGAATTGAATACTTTTGGATCATGCATAGAAGGCAAGCGTGCGAATCAATTGGGGTTCAATCTGCCTGAGTGCTAAAATAATTTATAGCTGATGTTTGGAATTCTAAAACTTCATTGGCTATTTTATCGGTTATTCTTTCTGCTAATCTGTTTACTAAAAACAACAGCCTATAGGTAATATGCTACATCGAATAAGCCTTATTGTACTTTTCCTCACCCTTTTTGCGCAGGCATCCTTTGCGCAATTCGGTAAGTTGAAAGGAAAAATTCTGGATGAAAATGGAGCCGGAATAGAAGCCGTAAGAGTCATTGTATTTGACGGAGAACTGGTTAAATATGGTGCCCTGACGGACGCTTCCGGAGAATTTAGTATCCAGCCGGTTGCACCGGGAACCTACCGCGTGGAAGCACGATATTTGACTGGAACAAAATCTCTTGAAGATGTTTCGGTTATCGCCAACCAGACCCGGGATATCTCGATTTCTTTCCGGGACGACGAAACTACCACTACACTGGAGACTGTAGAAATCTTCGGTAATCCTGTTTTTGAGAAGGATCCTGCTGTAACTACTACACTTACAGGTCAGGATATTCAAAAGATCGGTACCCGAAGTGTACAATCCCTTGCGGCCCTTACTCCAGGGGTCTATCAGTCAGATGAAGGAAACGGTATTAACATCCGTGGAGCCAGATCCGAAGGTACCATCTATTATGTGGATGGTATGAAAATCCGGGGACTGACTTCTCTTCCTCAAAACTCAATTGCACAGCTTCAGGTAATCACCGGAGGTACTCCTGCCGAATTTGGAGACTTTACCGGAGGAGTGATTAACATTACTACTGCCAGTCCGACATCAACCTTTACCGGAGGATTGGAATTAATCACCAGTGAATATCTTGATTCCTATGGAAGAAATCTGGTGGGTGCAAATCTTAGTGGACCGCTAATCAAACGCAAACGGGAAATTGAGGGAAGAGTTTACGAATCTTCTATGTTGAGTTTCTTCATTAACGGAGAGTTTGACTATAACCTCGATCGCGATCCCGCTGCTTTGGGTATCTATAAACTAGATGATGCTTTGCTGGCCGATTTGGAGCAAAATCCAATGCAAATTTCTGAGGATGGCCTTTCTTTCAGAAGTAGAGCTAATTACATTAACTCAGATGATTTTGTGCCGATCAAAACCAAAGTCAACAATTCCAGCACACGTATTCGCGGTTTGGGAAGATTGGATTTTCAGCCTTCAGACAATGTGCTAATTAAGGTTGGAGGTAATTACGAATTTATCAGAAATGATAACTGGTCCCTGGCCAATAGTCTTTTTGCTCCTGACCCTCAGGGAGAGGCTTTGGTAGATAACTACCGCGTTTGGGGGCGTTTCCAGCAAACTTTTGCAGGAGGAGAAAACTCAGCTGTTCGTAACCTTTTTTACTCTATTCAGGCTGATTATTCAAAATATTATCAGGTTTCTCAGAACAGTGTTCATCAGGACAATATTTTTGATTATGGTTATATCGGTAAATTTACCTTTGACCGGGTGCCTGTATATGGTTATGTAGATAATCCATGGGATGAGATTTCTTCCAGTCCATACTGGCGTACAATCGGATATGGATTTGACCATCTGGTTTTTGACCCTTCCGAAACAAAGAACCCGCTTTTGGCAAATTATAATACATCAATCATTGATTACATTGCCGAAAATGGAATCACAAATATAAACTCACCATTTATTGATCCTTCTCCAACCACATTCCAGCTTTCGAGTTTGAATGACCTTCTTTTCAGACAAGGATTGAGAAATGGAGATGGTCCAAGAAGTATTTATTCTCTGTTTACCGGAATTGGAGCTAACACAGGATCTTACAGTAAATTTGACCTTCAGCAGTTCCGTCTGGTAGGCCAGGCAACAGCGGAGATTAAAGGACATAACCTGAAAGCAGGTTTTGAATTTGAACAGCGGGTTGAAAGATCTTATGGCATTAGTGCAAGAGCGCTTTGGCCTATTATGAGACAGTATGCCAACTTCCACCTTCAAAACCTTGAAGATGATCCATCCAGGTTTGAGTATGTAACTGTTGACGGAGAATTCCAGGATACGGTGATTGTTCCTCTGCGTTATGCTCCGGAAGATCAGGCTGATTTTGACAAGGCTTTGAGAGAAAAACTGGGACTTCCTATTGATGGCACAGACTGGATTAATATTGATGAATTATCTCCGGATTTCTTCTCTCTGGATATGTTTACAGCAGAGGAAGCCCTCTCAAACGGTTTGGGTTTTGCCAGCTATCTAGGATATGATTTTAAAGGAAATAAAACAGATCCGGTTGATCAAAATCTGTTTTTTACTGATGAGGAGAATCGTCCGATTAATCCTTACTCTCCTACTTATGTTTCTGCCTTCATTCAGGATAAATTTGAGTTTGAAGATATCATTTTCAACGTAGGATTGCGGGTTGACCGTTTTGACGGTAACCAGTTGGTATTGAAAGATAATTATTCTCTTTTCCCATCCTATACGGCTGGAGAAGTTGCTTCAGGTAATTTAGGAATTCCTTCCTTCACCTTGCCTTCAGGTATCGGTTCAGACTTTGTCCCTTATGTAAATGATCCTACCAATTTCTCCGAGGTGATTGGTTACCGCGATGGCGAAACCTGGTATGATGCAAATGGCGCACCTATTTCTTCTACTGTAATTGCTGCAAGATCAGGTGGAAAGCCGCTTCCGGCTACGAAGGAAGAAAAGGTTGGTTCTGATTCTTTTGAAGACTATACGCCACGGACTACCTTCATGCCTCGTATTTCATTTTCATTCCCTATATCAGATGTGGCTCTCTTTTTCGCTCACTATGATGTACTGGCTCAGCGCCCTGGTGGTGGTGGTGGTGGTGGTTTTTCCGCTAACATTTCCCAGTATACATTCCTCGAAAATAACCCTGGTGTAACGGTTACCAACCCTAACCTGAGGCCTGAGATCACGATTGACTATGAAGCCGGATTCAAGCAGAAACTGGGCGAAAGTATGGCCCTGACTATGTCTGCTTTCTATCGCGAGCAAAGAAATATGATTCGTCTGAGAAGATTTGCCAATGCTTATCCATTCTCTTACGATACTTATGATAACCTTGACTTTGGTACAATTAAAGGTTTCTCATTTGCTTACGATATGCGACGTACCCGCAATGTTCAGTTAAGAGCTTCTTATACATTGCAGTTTGCTGACGCTACAGGATCGGATTTCTCTTCTGCCAGAAACATTATTACCTATCTGGAAGGGGTTGGAATTTTGAGGGTACCTCTGCCAATTAATACTGACCAAAGACACCGTATTACCAGTAGTGTTGACTATCGTTTTGGCAGAAATAATATGGGACCTTCGATTGGATTTGGTGAAAAATCTATTCATCCACTGAAAAATTTTGGTGCGAATATGACTCTGACTCTTGGTTCAGGAACTCCATTTACAAAAAATGCAGTGGTTGTACCCGCAGTTGCCAGTGGAGAGCATATTGTAAATATTGTACAGGGAACCCCTAACGGCGCAAGAAAGCCATGGCAATTTAGAATGGACCTTCGATTTGACAAGAGCTTTGTTATTGGTAACAAACCAAAAGAAGGAGGTGGATTTTCAAAAGCGTATGACTTTAATGTATACCTGCTGATGTTAAATGCACTTGATACCCGGAATGTAATCGGTGTTTACCGCTATACCGGGCTTCCTGATGATGATGGATTTTTGGCCAGTGATGGAGGACAACAGCGTATTGTTACCCAGGTAGATCCTACTGCTTATGTAGATCAATATACCTTAAGGGTTCAAAACCCCAGTAACTATTCTATTCCGAGACGAATTCGTTTGGGTGTTCAGTTTAACTTCTAGAATCAGCGATAACTATGTATATGAAAAATATTAGATTTTGGGTGTTGGCTGTAGGTTTTCTGTTTATATCAGAAGCCCTGCAGGCAGAAGCCCCTATCGGAGTAAAAAGAAAATCAGCAAGCGGATTTCGTGTATCTACGACCTGTCTTCCGCCCAGTGCAAGTGCCCAGCTGGACATTAATAATGTAAGATGTCTTCTACATAATGGAGGAGATATGTGGTGGGACTTAACAGGTGATGCCCGTTATGAAGTTCCCAAGGGAAGTAACCGACACTCTATGTTTGCCAGCTCTCTGTGGATTGGTGGAGTGGATGAAGCTGGACAGCTTCGTGTAGCAGCACAGACTTACCGTCAGTCAGGACTTGACTTCTGGCCCGGGCCTTTAACAGGTGGGGCTTCCGGAGGTGAAGCTTCTATTGATGAAGAAACCTGTGAGAGGTATAACGAAATGTTTAAAATCAATAAAACGGAAATTGATGCTTTTAGAGCAGCTTATGCAAACCAGGGTACTGAACCCTTTAGCATGGCAGAATTTCCTAATGTCCAAAACTGGCCGGCAATCGGTAATGAAAACTCTAGTTTAGGTACCGATGCTGATGGATTTACGCTTGAAGCATTCCGTCCGGATGGAACGATTTTGTATGCAGCTCCTTTTGTGAATGTGGATTCAGATCCATTTACGTATAACCCTCTCAATGGTGATTATCCGGATATCGAAGGCGATCAGGCTATTTGGTGGATTGTGAATGACAAAGGTAATGTTCACACGGAAACAGGCGGTGAGCCGATTGGAATAGAAATTCACATGCTGGCGTTTGCCTTTACTACAGCCAACGCAGTCAATGATATGACATTCTATCGCCAGACAGTTATCAACCGTGCAAACCAACCACTGATCGATACCTATCTTGGACAATGGGTGGATTCAGATATTGGGTATGCATTTAACGATTACGTAGGATGTGATACACTCAAAGGACTTGGATATGGATATAACGCTACCGCAGACGATGCCGGTGCCAACGGGTATGGTCTTAACCCACCAGCTTGTGGGGTAGACTTTTTCCAGGGGCCTTTGGCTGATATTGGTGATGGTGTCGATAATGATAAGGATGGTATCGTCGATGAAGATGGGGAAACCATTATTATGTCCAAGTTTGTCTACTATAATAATGACTTCTCATTGACCGGTAACCCGGAGATTGCTCAGCACTATTATGGCTATCTGACCGGATTCTGGAAAGACGGAACTCCTATTGTGGATAACTATGATGATGGAATGGGACCTGGAAACGGCTATCGTCCATCCGGGGATGGTCCTGAGTCAGACTATATGTTCTCTGGAGATCCTTGTGTGGGTACGGGCTGGACTGAAGCCAATGCTGATAACCCAACCAATCAGGACCGTCGTTTCCTGCAAAGTGCCGGACCATTTACGCTGGAAGCCGGAGCAGTTAATGAAATTGTTACAGGTGTGGTTTGGGCCCGGGGATTCTATAATGACCAGTTTGGTTCAGTTTGTGAGCTCCTTAAAGCCGACAGGATTGCGCAGGCACTCTTTGATAATGATTTTGAACTGCTTGATGGACCAGATGCCCCTGAGCTTACCGTTTCGGAATATGATAAGGAACTACTCCTTTCATGGGACTATCCTGAAGCTTTGAGACTGGTTAGAAATAATTATAATGAAAGTTACCGTCAGTCAGATCCAGTATTGGTCTCTGAAGGTGTAGCTGACCCCACATTTGAATTTGAAGGATACATTGTTTATCAATTGGCTGATGTCACTGTGGGACCTAATGAACTGAATGACCCTGACCGTGCAAGAGTAATTGCACAATGTGATATTAATAATGGAATTGGTACAATTGTTAACCGTACATCTCAACAGGTAGAAGGATTGAGTGAACCTATTCTGGTAGATCAGGTGATGGTCACAGGGAATGATGAAGGGATTATTCGCTCAGTAAAAGTAGATCGTGATCTTTTTGCACTCAGCGGTGATACCCGTCTGAAAAATTACACGACTTATTATTATGGAGTAATTGCTTATGCATATAACGAGAGCACTTCAGATGGACGGCAGTTCGTACCAGGAAACCGCTTTTTCAAAGTTGTACCTGCATTGCCGCATATCGTTGAATTTGAAAGAGGTGGAACGACAATCCAGGCTTCTTATGGAGACGGTCTTCCGGTTACTCAAATTGCTGGAATCGGTAATGGAGGTAAATTTACCCGCCTGACAGAAGAAACAGAGACTGATATTCTTACTAACGGCACTACTGCTAATATTCAGTTTCAGCCAGGTACTGCTCCTATCGAAGTGAAAATTATTGATCCCAAGAAGGTGCAAAACGCCTATTACAGGGTTAAAATTCTTAATAAAAGATTTGAAGAAGCTGTACTGATTTCTCAAGATACAACCCTGGGGATTTCTGTCATTGATAGTGTATTTGCTGAGTGGGCTCTTGAGGAAAGTGCAAATGAGAATGGTCCGTTTGAGGAGATTTATGCAGCTACCTATCGCAAACGAAATGATGGTTCAATGCCCAGACCGACTCCTTTGACTGGCACTGAACGAATCATTGAAAATCGGGGTTTTTCTATTGAAGTGAAAAATGTTCCTCCTGCAGGGGATACTGCTCTTACCGGTTCTGGAATTATTGGGGGGCAACTTAGCTTCGGAGATCCAACCAAAAACTGGCTGACTGGTGTTGCGGACAATGATGACTTTTTCAATGGAATATGGAACTGGGTTTCAGGAGGACCTGATGGAAGAGCTTTCAAAGATTATTATATTTTTGATAAAAATGGTGATTACCAATCCATACTGGGAGGAAGATGGGCCCCATTTTCTTTAGCGCGTTCATTTAATAATGATGTGCAGGGGGGAGGTGCTATCGCTTTGGGACTTCCTGTAAGTAATCAGTCTGGAAACCGTCAGGTTGCGGCAACAGAATTGATTAATCTCAGAAATCTTCCAGATATAGATATTGTATTTACCAGCGATCGTTCCAAATGGTCTCGCTGTGTGGTGATTGAAACGAGTCCTAACTCAAACCTGGGCTCTGGTGCATGGCAACTTTCTGCCAAGTGGACGGATAATGTAGATAAAGATGGGAAGTCTGAAGGAGCCAAAACTCCTACCAGTCATGGAATGGGTTGGTTCCCCGGATATGCAATCAATATAAATACTGGTCAGAGACTCAATATTTTCTTTGGTGAAAGTACCTGGGATCGTCTCAACCGGGGAAATGATATGCTTTTCAATCCTACGAATGATTTTGGTTCGAGCCTGAGTCGGGTCGGAGGAAGACATTACGTATGGGTAACCAACCTTCCTTATGATGAGTGTGAAAGTATCCGTACCATTTTGCAAAACTCGAATGAAAGAGGTACCGGGGGATTCTCTGATGCAATTAAATTTGATGGAACCGGAAACAATCTGAAGGATGCTTATAAACACGTAGCCTGGGCAGGAATTCCGATGACAAACAGTGCTTTTGATATTGCCAGTCCGGATGACTTTCCAACTGATGCGAGGGTTTCTATACGCCAGAATCAACCTTATAAATCTCGGCCTAACACAAGTGATATTCCAACATTCACTTTCAATACTGCTGATTATGCAGTTCAGACAGGCCTTACAGATGTTGCTGAAGACGCTTTAGATAAAGTACTGGTAGTACCTAATCCTTATTATGCATATTCTTCTTATGAAACAGGTCAGCTCGACAACCGGGTGAAGATTACCAACCTGCCTCAAAAATGTAGAATAAGTATTTTTACGGTCAATGGATTACTTGTAAAACAATTTACGAAAGATTCAGACGAGCCTGATCAGGATTGGGATCTGAAAAACCATAGTGGTGTTCCAGTGGCCAGTGGGGTATATATTATCCATGTTGACGCCAATATTGATGGCCAGAAACTTGGCGAAAAGATTATTAAATTATTTGCAGTAATGCGTCAAATTGACCTAAACTCCTTCTAAATAATGAAAAAACATTTATTTATAAGCATATTAGTTATACTGGCCTCAATCCCTGTTTTTGCTCAACCAGAGCGTGTAGGTCAGGCCGGTGCCCAGGAACTTTTGATTAATACTATGCCGAGAAGTTCCGGCTTAAATGGAATTGACATTTCAAGTTCGGATGGTATAGAAAGTTCTCTTGTAAACCCTGCCGGAGTAGCCAGAACTACTGGTACGGAACTGCTTTTTTCTCACGCACTCTGGTTAATTGGTTCTGAAATCAAGGTGAATGCTTTTGGCTTTTCTCAGAGTCTGGGTGAAGGAAACGGAGCTTTGGGAATTTTAGTTAATTCCTTTAGTATGGGGGATTTTATCCGGACTACGGTAGACCAGCCTGATGGGACTTTGGGAACCTTTAGCCCCACTTACCTGAATATTGGAGGTACTTATGCCCGTAAGTTTACAGATCGAATTTATGTCGGTTTTACCGCGCGGATTGTTCATGAATCTACTCCTGAAGTAGTCGCAAATGGTATCGCCTTTGATGCAGGGATTCAATATCGTTCGGGAGAAAAAGATCGGTTGAAACTGGGTATTGCTCTGCGAAACGTAGGACCAACGATGAGATTCGGAGGAGATGGTCTTGCAGGTCGGGTGCCTATTGAAACTAATAATAATTATTCTTCAGGTATTAATATTCCTACTGCTAAATTTGAGTTGCCCGCAACTCTTAGCATGGGAGGTTCTTATGATTTTTTCCTTGGGAATAGCAACACTGTTACAGTAAATGGATCATTTATCTCTCATTCTTTTTATCATAATCAGGGAGGAATAGGATTATCTTACAAATACAAAAATTTTGTAATATTGCGAGGTTCTTTTCTGTATGAGCCAGGGATCTTCGATGAAATTTATAATGGAAGATACAATGCGCATACAGGTATTGCGGCAGGAGCAACTTTCCAGGTTCCGTTTAAAACCGGGAAAATTGATACTGAAGGAAATGAAGTCTTTTCGACTTTTTCATTTGATTCGAGTTATCGTACTTCCAGCCCATTTGGAGGAACATTTGTATTTGGAGCACGTATAGATATTTAGCATCTAATAAAAAAAAATAGTATAATTGGGTTAGCTGATAAAGTTAACCCAGTTATTTTTTTTGTATTTTTAATGTACATGCGCAAATCGCTAATTGATTTACGCATTAATTTTTTTATGATTTTTTAAACCATACTAGCTATGAGCGAAGTAAAATATTTTACTAAAGAAGGGTATGAAAAACTAGCAGCAGAACTTCAGGAGCTGAAAGGAAAAGGTCGGGCGGAAATCGCCAGGGCCATTCAAAAAGCCAGAGAAATGGGAGATTTGAGCGAGAATGCAGAATACGATGCAGCCAAAGATGCTCAGGGACTTCTGGAATTAAAAATAAGCCAGTTAGAAAATACCATTGCTACCGCCAGAATCCTTGATGATAATGATATTAATCTTGATAAGGCTTATATTCTTTCTACAGTAACTTTGAAAAACCTGAAAAACGGTAAGAAGATGAAGTATATGTTGGTTTCGGAAGAAGAGGCCAACCTCAAAGAAGGAAAAATTTCAATCAAATCACCCGTTGGTAAAGCAGTGTTAGGTCACGAGGTTGGAGACATCGTCGAAATTGATGCCCCGGCAGGTAAAATGCAATTTGAATTAGAGGCAATTAGCCGTTGATTTTTTGCTTATCACACCCCCATAATAAAATAGTGGGGCCATTCTGATAAAAATATTAATTTTAGGATGGCCCCACTCATTTATTTATTATAGAGAAATAATATGGCTTCTATTTTTACTAAAATAATCAAAGGCGAAATTCCCGCTTATAAAGTAGCTGAAACCGACAAGTTTTTAGCTTTTTTAGATATTAGTCCTCTTACCAAAGGTCATACGCTGGTAATTCCCAAAATCGAAGTTGACTATTTGTTTGACCTGGATGATACAACGTATACAGGTCTTCATTTCTTCGCCAGAGAAGTCGCCAGGGCAATTGAAAAGACTGTCCCATGCGAGCGCATTGCTACTGCAGTGGTAGGACTGGAAGTTCCTCACGTTCATATTCATTTAGTCCCTATTAACGATATTGGGGAATTGAACTTTAAAAACGAAAGAGTAAAGCTCACTCAGGGGGAATTTATTCAACTGGCTAAGGATATTCATGCCAACTTGCTTCCTTAATAGTTATGATTCTCAGAATGTTGTTCTGATTAATCTGGATTCCAATTTTCCTGCCTGACTCATCTGAAGCAGGTAAACACCTGTAGGGAACTGATGGGTAGGGACCAACCATTCATAACTACCCTTTTGTAATAACTGCTGGGTTTTGTATATCTGTTTTCCAGTAAGATCCAACATCCTCAGGGAGGTAACCCCGGATTCAGCAATGGAAAAGATTACCTGAAGTTTGCCTGTACTATTGACCATAGAAATATCATCTATTTCCAGAGATTGAATGGGACGAACAACACTGATTATTTCTGAAAATGAACTACGGCCGTTTATATCCACAGATTTAAGCTGGTAGTAAGTTATGCCTGGTTTCGGATTCGAATCCTCAAAAGAATATTTCTGTGTTTCCTGACTGTTTCCCTGCCCCGAAACCTGACTTAAAGAAACATACATTTCTCCATCTTCACTTTTCTGGATCTCAAAATAATCGTGGTTCTGCTCTAGTTCGGTTTCCCAAAAAAGCCAGTTTGATCCTTCTTTATACTGGCCTTCAAATTGACTGATTTTAACAGGTAGTAGCACATTGGTTGTATCTTTGGTAATAAGAATTTCAACGTCACACTGAGAACCTCTGGTGCCATCAAGGACGATATAATAAGTATGTCCGGCGATTAATGATAAGCCTGCTCCTCCATTATTCAATACCATATCTGAAGTAGGGATATTACCATAAACATTAAATTTATCGCATTCAATCAGGACAGAGTTTTCTGCATCATTACAATCCAGACTATTGAAAAGCATTGCTACCATATTATTGGGACCGGTAGTACATTGGGAGTAACTACTAAAATGAATAGCCCAGTCGGCTGCGGTGACCGGTACCTGAAAGGAGTAATAAGTTGTATTTTCCAAAAACACATCACACTGAACACCTAACGGTATTGATGAGGTTGCACCTAAATTGCCATTATACATGCATACACCAAAATAATTTCTTCCATAATGATCCTCGTTAGGAGGATTGGGAGCACTAAAAGCTCCACATGTATTGGTTAGTCTTTGTTTGGTTGCACATTTGTTGGTTGCGCTGTAAGCGTCAATCCAGTTGGCTGAGGAGCCTCCGGTTGCAGCATTAGGATCAATCCCGTTTCCAGTAGTTAAAGCAATAGGCGTACTGCATCGGTCATTAGATGGCTGGGGACAGGTGCCATTCAGGGTGGGAGTAACCGTTACGCTCCCGGTATTGTTACCAATTCTTTCAACCAATAGAAAATATACTCCTGAGCCGTCTAGTGCGGTATGTCTGACAGTTATAGGACTTGCAGGGCTAATGGCTGTATTACATTTTGCAGTATATTGGGTATACCCATAAATATTAGATTGAAACTGGCAGGGATTACCACTGGCTTCAAATGATTCTGAATACAAAATCGAAACATTGACATTACCCGTAAAATCTGCCTCTACTGTAAAAGTAGCATCCATTTGCAGGGCATTGCTTCCTCCGGGAATCCATTTAAACCAGGCGTCTCCTCCTCCTGAACATGCTATACATATATTTTGACTGCTGGGCAAATAATTACAGTCGCTGTCAATGGCGAGTGTATAGGATGTACCTGTATTCATCAGAGTTGCCGTTCCACAATTATTGGCAAGTGATGAAATGGATAAAGTGAGAGTGGAAAAAAGGATGAAACAAACCTGTAAGGCAGATGTAGAAATGTCGCGCAATTTCATAGGTTCATTAAGTTAGAGCATTATTATTTAATGCGGTCTGGGTTATCCTTAAGAAACGAATTCCAGTCTTTATAATTATTTCCCTTTGTAATTTTATTCCCCTGAAAAAAGTGACAAACTGCAACTGCCAGTCCATCCGAAGCGTCCATGTGATCACTATCTATTTTGTAATCCAGAAACCGTTCGAGCATTCCTGCAATTTGCTCTTTGGAAGCAGCTCCATTTCCCGTAACCGCTACTTTTACTTTTCGGGGAGCGTATTCAAAAACTTCTAAATCGTGCATTAATCCGGCAGCCATCGCTACCCCTTGTGCCCGCCCCAACTTTAACATAGACTGAACATTTTTACCGTAAAAAGGTGCTTCAATGGCTAATTCTTTAGGTTTAAACTCCTTGATTAAACCGCTGATTCTCTGGAATATGATTTTTAATTTTTCAGGATGATCTATTTTGTGTTTTCCTATTTTGATTACACCGCAGGCCAGAACACTGATTTTCTTTCCCTGACAACGGATGATTCCATAGCCTGTGATAACTGTTCCCGGATCGATACCAATAATTATGCGATTCTCCAATATTCTTAAGTTTTATGAAGTTAAAGATATGGAAAATATGGTTTTTTATTCCTTTTAGTTAGATGATACCTTTGTCCTTTTGTTAACAATACCTAACTGTTAAGAGCTAACCTGAATGCGAACATTCGCAATAAGATTATACAAATCCCTCGTAAAACCGGCATATAACAGATCAGATTCATCTGCTATTGGTTTTGCCTTAAAAGCAGTTTTCTCTCTATTTATCATTGGTTATATCCTTGTCAAACTCCTGGGGGATAACCTTTCGTTTTTTGACTATTTGAAAGAACTTACCTGGAAAGATTCGATATGGATTGTGCTTGCGTTGGCTGGAATGTGGGTGAATCTTGGTTTTGAAGCAACGAAATGGTTGGTAATGGTCCGAAAGTCTGATGCTGATTATCCATTCCAACAGGCGCTGGTTTCAGTATTTGCGGGCCTTACAGCAGGCATTTTTACCCCTAATCGAATCGGCGACTATGCAGGAAGAATTGCCTTTCTTTCGCCTGATCTGAGATTTAAAGCAGTAGCCTGGTTGTTTGTCGACCGGTTGTGCCAAATGCTGGTTACTATCTGGATGGGAACATTATCGTTTGAGTATTTTTGGCATTTTCATCAATTATCCATAGCCAATGGGATTCATGTCTCACTGGAAACGCTTCTCCTGTTTCGTTACTTTCTTTGGACAGTAACTATTCTACTTCCAACAGGGTTATTGATTCTTCCCTGGGCAATTCAAAGTTTTGCTTTTTTTAACCGCTATCATTATTTCCGAAAAATCTATCTTGGGTTTAGAGAACTTTCTCCGAAAATCCTGCTACAAATCGTCGGATTGGGCTTTATGCGATATCTGGCTTTTAGCCTGCAATATTACTTTCTCTTAATAGCCTTTGGATATGAAGGAAGTTTTTTACTTGCCCTGGCAATGATTCTCGCGGTTTTTCTCGTCAAATCAGTGATTCCTTCTATTACCCTGACTGAACTTGGAATCAGAGAGTCTGTAGCTATGACAATAATGGGCGTATTTGCTGTCTCCGGTTTCATCGCCTTTTCCAGTACGTTTTTGCTTTATCTGATCAATATTATTCTACCTGCGCTGGTCGGTCTGGTTTTTATCAACCGATTGAAAATATAACTCATAAATGGCAATGATTTTTATAGTGGGAATTCCCGTTATGTGCCTTCTGATTTACACGGGTTTTGTCATAATTAATGGTTGGGTTTTCGCTAATATTAAAGAACCCAAAGCTGTATTGGTTAAAGAAATTCCATTTATTTCTGTCATTATTCCTGCCCGAAACGAAGAAAAATCTATTGCATCCTGTCTGAAAAGTGTACTGAATCAGTCCTGGCCAGTCGATCGCTTTGAGGTAATCCTGATCAATGACCATTCAACAGATGCTACCAGAGAGATAGCACTGATGTTGGCAGAAGAATATCCTAATTTGATTGTCCTGTAT
>JAGQVA010000168.1 GCA_020438265.1 Bacteroidota bacterium | reverse complement strand
TGATTTTTTTTTTTTTTTTAAGCATTATTTCCCTGAAGATTAAAGCTGATCTGAAAGAGAAGATTATTCCAAAACCGGCTTTTTACCGCTACTCCATGCACAGCATCATGGGAAATATTAAAAGCCGTAAGTAAAATGGACAGGCACATCAAAAGGTAAAAAACATAGAATCCCGTAAGACTGGTGCTGGTGATCATCAATGCATAAAAAACGATATCCAGCGTAAAATACATCGCCATTTTGGCTTTCATCAGCGCATTTCCCGTTTTCTCAATTTGATTTTCGGCAAAATACTGGTCGATTCGTCCGATGAGGTCCTTATAGAAAAGAGAACCTTCATCTTTGGCAAACTTGAGTTTTTTCATTGATTAGATTTTTATAAAAATCGCGCGGCGGTACATCCAGTAGCATATTCCCCAAAGGGCAGCCCAGACCAGGGTAGCGGTGGCAATAGAGGCAAATAATTCTCCTCCCCAGCCAAAGATTGCATAGGTAAATGGATGGAGAATTTTCTCGATAAATGGAGCGCCATCCAGGTGAGCAAACAGGTAAATAAACAGCGAATTCATTCCCACAACCCCAAAAAATCGGGTCCAGGAGCCATTAAACTTCTGTATGTCGATAAACCCATACAAAAGACCAATCGCCAAAATGGACCATCCGCCACTAACAATCACAAAGGAAGAAGTGCAGATTCTTTTGATAATCGGAATGAGTGGATGCATGAGGTAACCGATTACCACCATCAGGACACCTGCAAACATCAAAAGTTTCCACTTTTTGATGGCTTCTGTCTCTTTATCCATGAGCAGTTGTCCGACGATCACCCCCCAGATCGTATGAGCAGCTGTGGATAAAAAATTAAAGGAAACCCAATGGCCTCCCAGATCGGCACCGCCGTATTGAAGGTCCAGCCAGGTGCCAAAATTTTCGTTGGGAGTAAAAGGATGATTAAATCCTTCTACCCAGAAAAACTGATAGATCAGATCTGAAAAAAGAATCAGGCCCAAAGAAATGACTCCCTGAACCCGAAAAGACCGATCCATAATCGCATAAGCAATCAGATAGGTAAAGGCGATCTGTGCAAGGACATTCTGGAATCGAAAAGTGATTCTTCCCGGCCCAATGCAATACAAAGCCCATCCCAGCAGCAGCAGAATGATGGATCTTTTTAAAACGTGAGAGGTAATTTGCGCACGGGATTCTCCCTGATTCTTCCGGCTTTTCACCGCAAAAGGCAGAGAAAGCCCTACAATAAACATGAAAAACGGCTGGATTAAGTCCCAGAAACGCAGGCCATCCCAGGGATGGTGATGAAACTGATGGCCAATCATGGCCAGAAAACTTCCTTCCAACGATTCGTGGGTTATCAGGGAAAATAGCCCCGTAAATTCACCAATCAATAAAAACATGGTTAAACCACGAAATACGTCAATAGAGAGAATCCGGGAGGGAGCAGGGGTATTCATTCTTTTTGTGTTAGGGAGCCAGTCTGTAAATCCTAGATAATTTAGAGAATGATTCTCAGATCACAAAGAAGAAATGATATGTAGGGCAATGGAATCGGAGATTCCATTGCCCTACATATTTAAGCTGGCACACTCTCCTCCACCGAAGCAACAATCTCCCGCCAGCTCTCCAACTCCGGAATTCCAGGTTTTCTCGCACCAAAAAAGTAAACAATCAACTCCCCGTTTTCATCAAATAATTCAATGCTTGTAACAATTCCATCATCGGTTGGCTTTTTTACCACCCATGTCTCTTTAATGCCTGGCATATTGAGATGGAGATTAAATTTGGGGTCCATGACATTATACCAGTCTCCAAAAAACTTGAGGTTTTTCACTTCACCGGTGTGGATCTGCACACATCCTCTGCTGTGGAGGAAACACATAATGGACACCTCCCGTTGTGCCGCCGTCTCAAGAGTACGCACTACGGCTTCATTATCAATTTTATGGGTAAATCCTTCCGGAGCGAGTCTAAGTCCCTGAGTACGAGTTACATTAAACTTTCTCAGCATCCCGAAAAAGTCATGCGTATCCTTCAGGTTTTTCCAGGCTTCCTGAAATCCTTCTACATCAATTTCCTCATCTGATAAAGGAGTTTTTATTTCATAGGGAGAATGATCAACGTCCGAAAGAGGAGTTTGATCATTTGACTGATATTCCTTTACCAATGCATGATAAACTTCCAGGTTCGAGTCCGGAGTAGAAAAAACTTTATGAACTGCTTCTCCTTTTTTATTGAAAAACTGAAAGGAATAAAGGATTCCCATTTTCCCGCGATCCATCTCTACTGCCATTCCATATTTCCATTCATTCATAAAAAAACGAAGGTCGATATCGGGGTTTACTGCTACGCCCATGTTGTGTGGACCTCCGTAAAATTCGAGATTGTCGTACACACCTTTTCGTTCGTGCACACAATGCTCATTGCGGGTTAAGGCCATGACATATCCCATTCCATTAAGTTTGGGCAATAATTCTTTCCAGTCGCCTTCCAGCAGAGTTACATGCTCTCCGGCATACAAACTCAGAAATTCGGCCTCACTGATACCCAGACGTTGGGCGAGATCGAGATTGCGAAGCCTGGGCTCATTTGTTTTCAGCTCTACAGCTTGTTGTTTTAAGGTTAGGGTATTCTTCATAATCTATTTGATGTTTAATGGTTTTTGAAATAATTATTGAGAATGTAATTCTAATGATTCGGGTAGAGTAGTTATATGCGGGCAGGTAAAAACAGGATGTGGTTGCACAAGGGCGTGGATATCCATCGTTTCCAGAAGAATTTCCGGGGTTAATACTTCTTCAGGTGCTCCTCTTGCTACCATGCGTCCGGAATTCATGATTAAAATTTCATCTGCAAATTGAGCGACGAGATTTAAGTCATGAAGAATGGCGAATATTCCCAGATTTCTCTGTTTGGCCCATTCTTTAATCCAGCTAATTAGTTTGTGTTGTTGTTGAATATCGAGGCTGGCTGTTGGTTCATCGAGAAAAAGATATTGATTGATCCCCGGCTGCTGACAACAATTAAGCTGCACCATACATTTGGCCAACAAAACTCTTTTTTGTTCTCCTCCCGAAAGAGATGTAAAGTCGCGATTTCCAAATGAGGGCAATTCTACCTTTTTGAGCGCCTGTCGGACAAATTTGCGAATGCTCAATCTTGACAGGTGATGAGGAGAAACATAGGTTCCCATTTCGACTAATTCGTTGACGGTCAGGGGAAAGCCAAGAGTTACTTGTTGGGAAAGCACTGCTCTGAGAGTTGCCAGTTGTTGGGGCGATAAAGTGGAATAGGGTTGATGTTCCCAGAAAATTTCTCCTTCGGAGAGAGGATTGGCACCGGAAAGCGTTTCCAGCAACGTAGATTTCCCTGCTCCATTTTTCCCAACTACGACTGTAATTTTTCCCGGTTTAACCGTAAAGGAAATATCAGAAATGATGGTTTTTCCTCCTTTGCGTACTGCGATATGTTTTACTTCAATCATATTGCTAGCGATTTTTGTTGGGATCGAATGAGTAGCCATAAGAAAAATGGTGCCCCAACAGTTGCAGTCAGAATACCAATCGGTAACTCTGCCGGCGCAATGATGGTCCTGGCCAGGGTATCAGCGAGAACCAAAAAGATAGCTCCCACAATCGCCGAGCTTTTTAACAGGTAGTGATAATCGGTTCCTTTTAGTAGTCTCAACAAATGCGGAACAATCAGCCCTACAAAACCAATAATTCCACTCATTGCAATGCACACACCTGCGATCAGAGAAGTAAGCAAAATGATTCTGGATTTGGTTTGTTCTACCGGAATGCCCAAATAAGTCGCTTCTCTTTCTCCCAGCAGGATGGCGTTGAGGGCTTTGGCGTACCGGTTCAGTAAAAATATTCCTCCCAAAATCAGCGGTGCAACAATCCCGGTTTGTATCCAGTTTGCCCCGCTAAAGCTCCCCATACTCCAAAAAGTAATATCTCTAAGTTGCTGGTCATCAGAGAGGTAAATAAAAACTCCTGTTATCGCCCCGGCAAAAGCCGTTATGGCAATTCCCGCCAGTAACATGGTCATCACGTAGGTTTTTCCTTCTTTGCGGGAGAGAAAATATACGAGATAGGTTGTCGCAACTCCACCTGCGAAAGCAAATATGGCAACGGATGCCTGCCGAAATACTTCCGCAAAAGCTGTTAATAATGATCCCATCAGGACAATGGATAATACAGCAAAAAGCATAGCTCCACTGGTTACACCAATCAGGGTTTGATCTGCCAATGGATTTCGAAAAAGTCCCTGAATAGCTGCTCCGGAGATGGCAAGGCCTGCGCCGGTCAAAGCCGTTAGGAGGATTCTTGGTAAGCGAATATTGAGAATCAAAAATCGGGTTGAATCCTGAGATGCTTCAAAAATCGCTGTCCATACTTCCCCAAAACGCATCGAATAGGCACCAAAAAACAGTGCTCCGACCAGAGTAATCAGGAGGATGACTCCCAAAAACAAAGGGGAAAGGAGATATGATTTATAGTCAGAATTCATATTATTCAGCGTGAATAAGGGTTGCCAGTTCTTTCGCTGCTTTTCCTGCTCTGGAACTAAATGAAGTCAGATAATGTCCATCCATAGCCACGATTCGGTTTTGCTGAAATGCGGGTGTCTGAGAAATCCCCGGGATTTGTTCCAGTCCCGTTTTTCCATTCAGGCTTTTTAGGCCAGTGTCAAACATGAGAATGACCGATGGCTGGGCTTCAACCAAAGCTTCAGGCGTCAGAGCCTGATAATTGTCAAAAGACTGAATCGCATTAATGCCGCCAGCTTTTTCAATGATTACTGCTGCCGGAGTGTTTTTTCCTCCTGCCATCAATCTTCCTGCTCCACGGGCATAAATAAACAGTACTTTGGGATGATCGGTAAACGGGTTCAGGGTTTCACCAAGCGCAAGACTGTCTTCTGTTATCTGCTGCTTAAGGTTTTTCAAAGTCTGTTCTTCAATTGGAAGGTGGGTTTTCATTTTTTGAGCGATTCTTAAGGCATTATTCAAAGATGTAGCCGTTGGAATCGCGACAATGGTAATACCAGCCTGTTCCAGAGAATGAAGCGCTTGTGTTTGGGTTTTTTGTTCCTCTTCCAGGAAAATAATCGTCGGATTGAGTTGCAGGATTGCTTCAGTGTTGAGCTGGGTAATATGTCCCAAATCAGCGATTGCCTTTGCTTCCTCAGGATAGGTACTGGTTACATCTCTCCCCACGATCATCGAACCATATCCAAGGTCAAATAACGTTTCTGTCAGACAACCACTTAGTGAAATGATCCTTGGAGCGGCTGAGTTTTCGATTTTTTGAGGCTTTGATTCTTCCGTTTGACAACTCAAAACAGAAAAAAGGAAAATAATGGCACAAAAGGAACCATGTACCACTCTCCCCGGGAGAAAGGCAGAATACTTCATATCCAAAATGTAGATTAGTTATTTATAGTTAATGGGTCGGGCACAAATATATAGCGGAAAAAATGAAATATGAAAATTATTTAGAATTAATCTAAATAAAAATAAGAAAATAAGATTCAACAAAGTCCCTCAATGGTCTGGAAGAGCCACTAAAATTTTCTACAGTATTTACTTAGAAAATCAGGACTATCTGCGAAGTGAACGCCGACGATAAAAAAACATGCCCATCAGGAGCAAAATCACCAACCCTCCCATGACCCCATACATCCAAAAAGACTCGCGAATGGGGCGCATATCCCCTACCGCAATCGGTGCTGCCCAATAAAACGGAGGCATATTTTCCTCTTCCAGCAAGCGAAGTTTGGCTTGTTGGAGAGCGATGTCTTTAGGTAAATTTTCAGACAGACCTTCATAGAAATAAGTCATGAGCTGTGCAGTGGCTGCATCATCCACGCTCCAAAGGGTTGTAATCAGGCTTCTTGCCCCTGCATAGGCAAAACCCTGGTTAAGGCTGGCAACTCCTTCGCCACTCAGAAGTTTACCGCTGGCAGTATTACAAGCGCTCAGAACGACCATTTCTGCGTTTAATTCCAGGCCGTAAAGGTCTGCCAGATACAAAAGAGAAGGCGGTCCGCCAGCAGAATCAGAACTGAAAGCGATATAACTAAAACGATGATCTTCATCGTCCAGCATAGCATGACTGGCAATATGGAGGAAGCCATAATCCGGAGCCAGGGA
This sequence comes from Bacteroidota bacterium, assembly GCA_020438265.1. GTDB lineage: Bacteria > Bacteroidota > Bacteroidia > J057 > J057 > JAGQVA01. The sequence continues at coordinate 2,855 of JAGQVA010000168.1, read as the reverse complement.
GACAAATTTCTCCCGATTGGCTTCTACCCCCGTAAATTGCTCGGCTTGCATCAATTCGCCAATTTGTTCCACCTCCTTTTGATTATAACCCAAAGGTAAAAGATGGCCTCTTGTGCGCGCACTTACCAGAGACGATTCATCGAAGATTTGACCGTCAAAAGCAGGCGCAAAGGCCAATAGACCCTTTTTTCTGAATGATTTTCTTTCAATCTGACGTTCATAACTGGTTGCAGAAAAAGCGTAACTGATTGCGTATTTTTTGAGGAGATATGGGTAGTTTTTGGGAAGGTCAGCTTTGCTAGTGGGTTCAGTTAATAAGCTGCTGAAAGGCAGGTAGCTCAATTCTCCTGAGGGGATGATAATTAAACGTTCAGGTAGTGGTTTATTTATTTTTTTGGAAATGGGGGCGATTAGGTGCTGATATAGTTTGTAGGCTGTATAGCGAAAGAGGGAGTCGTGATAGGCGGGCGAATGAGAATCCAAAGATGTTCTCAGGTTGGGATGCGTGATCGCGTTGCGAAGCGTATCAATTAGTCCTCTTTCAAAAACCGGGAGAGTGATCAGCTGAAAAGATTTTTTGTCAATGACAAAAAGATAGTTTTGAGATTCCCCAAGAATATATCTCAGGAGCATTGTGTGAGTTGGGAGCTTTTTTTGAAGATCCTTAATCTGTACGACTGATGGATCATATTTCAACTGATAATAATTGGGATAATCATCTTTAATTACTTTTTGGAGAGAATCTGAGCGGTTTTGGAAGGTGAATAATTGTTCGCGTAGATGAGTGATCCGGAGGCTATCGGGTATTTCCTTTTGTTGCTGGTCTTCAAGACTTTTGTCGAGATAGGCTAGTTCTACTTTAATGCTTCGTTCTAATGCCAGGACAGGAGCAGACAGGGTAGAAAACATCTCGTTTGATTGACTGTTAACAGAGCGGGTTAAGGATATATGGGTGTTTTGTTCGATTGACTCAAAGGCAGTTTTCAGTTCTTTTTCCGGTAGAGGAGACGAAGGGTATCGAAGGAAAAGATTATCCAGAACAGAATGCTCAATATACTCGCTAATATCCAAAAGGGAAGTAAAATCACTTTCGTACGGGTTCTCATTCCTGAATCTGGTGAGCATTACATTATATTCATCCAAAACAACCCGAGCTTTCTCAAGAGAATCCTGATAGTCCATAAAACAGGTCTGAAGATGTATGGCATAATTCAGGATAATATTAGCGGCTCTGGTTGGGTATAAGCAAGGGGTTTCAGCTAATTGAGAGATATCTTCTAATTCAGATTGATAGAAAACATCAATGGCTTTATAAAAACTCTTATTGGCTTCCATGCAATCGCCCATTTTTTCCCAGATTCTCCCCTTCATATTGAGCATATTCCCTCTGGAAAAAGAAAAAGGCCCATAGGCAATGGTATAAATAGAATCAGCCATTTCAAAAAGATCCAGAGCAGGTTTCAGGTTTTCCTGATAGTAATAGACAAATCCTAGCCCCTGTAAAGCTCCTGCCCGATATTTATGACTAATTGCAGGATTCCCATTAGCACTCTTCAGCGCATTTAGGAAACAACTATCAGCAGCGACATATTTGCCTTGCATCAGAAAAGAATTTCCCAAATCATTATAAGTGGATACCGTGTAATCGTGGTTTTCTCCCATCACTCGCTTGCTATAGACTAATGCTTCTTGTAATAGCTTCTCGACTATATCAAACTCTCGTTTTGCGATATAATAGAGCGCCTGATCTAGTCGAAGCCTGATGTATATACTTTTTTCCATAGTGCGTTCGACGTCGGTTCCTGCTATGATCGCATGTGTTTTTTCATAATGACGGTTGGCTTTTTCGAGCTGCCCGATACTGGCATAAGCTCTGCCTAAATCCAAATACAATGGAGCCAATCGATAACTATTGTTAGGAAGGATTTTTTCATTGATCTTTAGTGATTCATCGAGATAGAAAAGACTCTTTTCATAGTCCCCTTTTGCTTTATAAGCATTACCAATATTTCGCAAAGTACCAGCCAGATTGATGGAATCAATGTCTTTTTGTTTTCGCCTCCATTCGAGGGAAACCAAATAATGCTTAAGAGCCTCATTATCTTCTCTTTTCTTAGCGTAAATAGCTCCGATATTGGATTCAATATTAGGAATGGATTTTAGTTGTGATTCCTCTGAGTCGACCTGATTATATACGAGGGCTTTTTGATAGGAATATAGGGCCGAATCTAATTCACCGGTAGCGTAGTATAAGATCCCAAAAAGATTCCAAACATTAGACAAAGGAATACTTGTGCGATATTTTTCCGGATCCTCATCAATTTGTTTGAGTAATTGTTCTGCTTCTTTAAGTGCAGGCTTAAATTGACCTCTATGGGTATATAATCGAGCGCGTAAGTAAAAAATTTTTATTTTTTGCTCTGCAGGAACAGAAGGTGTCTGCGCTACATAGGTTTCAGCTTCCTCTATTCGTATAGCCAAAGCTTTCAAATCACGCGTATCCATTGCAGTATATCCTTCCTGAATGATATTTATGAAAGTAGTATCCTGATCTGGTTTATCTGACGGCTGGCCCCAAAGAACATTTACTCCCAGAGAAAAAGCAATAAGAAAAATTATTTTCCGCATATTTTTGGGGTAAGGTTTGCTGCAATCTCCTGTCGATTACTCCCCAGCAAAGGCTGAATGGCCTCTAATATCTCACAAGCCCTTTCTGTCTCCCCTGCCTTTATCATACTCAGCGCCATATACCACTGAGCATCCAGCCTCGTCTGAGGCAAGATTCGGGCATCTGTTTCAATACTGATAAAAACCGCTTCTGCTTCTTCATATCGCCCTTCAAGTGCCAAAGCCCG
>JAGQVA010000167.1 GCA_020438265.1 Bacteroidota bacterium | reverse complement strand
TTCGACTTCGCTCAGGGTGACAATCCTTGTTAAAGCCTTCGGCAGCGAATAATTAAGCAGCCATTTGTTGCCCTAGAAAACTTTCCAGGTCTAAAATAGTTCCTATCGACTCAATTCATTCAACAACCCCCCAATATATCCAGATGTCAAATGCGCGTTCTCCGCGTAAGGTTCATTGGCCATGAGTTGTTTATGCAGACTTGGCAGATGATAAAAAGGAACGGCTGGATACAGATGATGTTCAAGGTGATACCCTACATTATGTGGAGCAAGAAAAAACCTTTCGATGGGGTTAATTTTGATCACTGTGCGGGTTGAACCCAACAGATCGTCATATTCCAGATCTCCAAAATGCTCGGCTACACTGCGAATGTACTGGAACATAAAAAAGGTGGAGAAATAAGGGATAATCCAATAGAAAAAGAAGGTGCTCCATAGTCCGAGAACGGTTAATAAAATAGCCAGCGTTACATAGAAAGTAATCTTTAAAGGGGTGTTTTCAGCCTGATGAAAGACTTTTTTATCCCCTTTGGGTACACTGAAACGATGGATAATCCAGATTGCGTCTCTCACTCCCATGTAAAGGCTAAAGTATGAAAGCAGAGTGATTAAAAACTCTTTTTTAGTCTTGGGAAAGGTAAACTCCTGTCTGCCCAGTTTGGCAATCCAGTCCGGATCATCTTCAGTATTGAGGTGGCGATGGTGTCTCAGGTGATTTTGGCGGTATTTTTCAATGGATGTAAACAAAAAATAGGTGGTTAGAACATTCGTCATAATGTCGTTCCATTTTTTGTTTTTAAGAAAACGATAATGCGTGGCATCGTGCATCAGAATCGCCAGAGCATGTTGACGAGCCCCAATGATGATAATCGCCAGGATGTATAAAAAGGGATTGAAATAGGTCACACAGAGCCAGATTGTCAGAGCAATCACAATCCAGTTGAAGGCAATCGCTGCTCCATGTTTGTAGGATTGAATCCTGTATAATTTTTTGAGTTCTGCAGGATTGAGACTTAAGTTCAGGTCGCGGGCATCATTCTTTTTCATGATACTGTATTTGATGTTTTTAAGAGTAGAAAATTGGTTTAATCACCCTTCTATACCTCTTGACCTGAAATGGTTACCCGCTTTTTTTTGAGAAGTTATGAAATTGAACGCTGAGACACAGAGAAAAAGGGAAATGATATTATCTCACCTCTTCCACCAGGACTGCTTCCGTTCCCACAAAGACCCAAAGCCAGGCTCTTATATTCTCTAATCTCTGAACTTCTTCAGCTTGTAAATAGGTTTTTAATTGTTTCCTTCCTTCATCTATTTTTTTTTTCGCCTGATCAGCATCCTGTTTTTTTGCAAATGTTAACTCAATTAAAAACTGATAGGGCGGATCATAAGGCGGTCGGCGGCGCAAAATCAGATCTGGATATTTTTGCTCCATTTCCGGCTCACTTTTAATATGGTAGATGCCCACACTGTAGAAATAAGCTACCAGAATCGTTTTCAGGTGTTTTTCATCAAAGCCGGGCCAGTCGCGATTGGATAGTTTTCCAAGGGTTGTTTCAACCAGCCCAACCAGCGGTTGGGGATCATTTTCCCACGCCATTGCTTCAACTGCCGTTTCAACTTTGACCATTTCGGAACTAAACTCAACCCTTCTTTCGAGCAATTCGGCAAAATACTGAAAGTATAGCTGACGAATCACATCATTGGGAATTTGGAGGTGAATTCCGCTTCGATAGGTGCCCTTGATGGTGAGAAGGCCCATATAAAAAAGGAGACTCAGGAAGTCATACTCTGTGAATTTTCGTTCAAAACTAAATTGTTCGGTCAGCTGGGTGTAGATATCTTTGCCGCTTAATAGATCCGATAGAATTTTTGACTTAAAGGAATCCTGACCTCCCAGACGAAATAATTTCCCAATTTTTCCGTAATCGGAACTTATATTGGTGTCGAGGAGGCTTTCCGGATAGCCCTGTTGCTGCTGATATTCTTTGGCAAAGTATAGAACCATATCGGAGTTATACATCCGTTTTTTCCCTCTATGGTGGAATAAGTACCCATTGTACCACTTTTGAATTTCTGCCATCATACCGTTTAAATCGGCATCGAGGATGCCGATTCCTTGTAATATTTCCATTACCTCATCTTCAGTAAAACCCATCATTTCATTAAATGCCGGAGATCTGGTGATATTACTGCCAATATTAAACCCACTGGTCAGGCTGTCAAGCGTAACAGGCGAAACCCCGGTAGCAAAAAAGCGATCTACAACTCCTTCCTGAGTCGCCGTTTTGATTCGTTCATAGAAGCTTCTTACATATCCTTCAGCACCGGTAATCTCTTTAAATTCACTCAACCGAAACGAAATCAATTCATTGGTAAAGTGATCGTATTCATCAATGATAATATAAATCTTGGGAATATTCGCCCCCTTCGCATATACATAGGTAAACAAACTATCAATCATAATCTCAGGCGCAGGCTGGCTCAGAATATCCGGCCCTGCCTTGTGAGATAGATATGAAGCATATATTTCTGTAAATTGCTGAATTCCCTTTTTTACCCGGGAGAAAAAGCCCTCATAAGTAGTTTCTTTTGATGTGGTATCAATTCCGCTAAAATCAAACTTGAGCACTAAATAACTATTAGCCTGGGAGGTAGTGTGCTGACCAATATAATATTTACCAAAAAGCGCCTCAAACTTATCTCTATGCTCGACCCCGTAATAATATTGCATCACGGACACCCAAAGGCTTTTCCCAAATCTGCGTGGTCGGAGGAAAAATATATATCTCTCGCTCAACTGCTCAATCTTCTCCAGATAGGAAGTTCGATCAATGAATAAATGACCTTCATTGACAAGTGCCTCAAAATTACTGATACCATAGGGTAGTTTTATCATAAACCAAAGATACATAGAAGCCCTCAATTTGAAAAAAGCGTTTCTTGTGTAGACTACCGCGCTAATTCTGTCGACGAACACGGAGGGAAACCGCCTGATTGTAAACTAATCTTTTGTAAATTTGCGCACAGAACTAAACCTCAAATACTAACTAACTTAACAAAAGTCATTGGTTGAGGTTTGGAGACAAACTTAAACTATCATCATGACAAGAAAAATTGTACTGGCTGTCATTGGCGTTGGATTAATTGTAGTGGCAATTCTCGTTGCCCGGAATACAATTTCAAATCGAAAGGAGTGGAGGCCAAATTCAGCAGGGAAGCTGGTAACGGGTGTTTTTGTAGAAAAGGTAAAGAATACCAGCTCTGAAATTACGATTACTACTTCTGGTAATCTGAGGGCGAAGAATCGCCTGGAGCTGTATTCAGAAGTGCAGGGGATATTCAACCACAGCAGCCATCCATTCAAACCAGGAACCTGGTATCGCAAAGGAGAAATTTTGCTGAAAGTTGATGATAAGGAAGAAGTGATTGCTTTAAAAGCTCAGAAAAGTAATTTTTATAATCAACTGGTTTTGTTGATTCCGGATCTTAAACTGGACTATCCCGACGCTGCGGGAAAATGGGAAACTTACGTCAGCAATTTTGATGAAGAAAAACCATTGGCTGACTTGCCCAAACCAGATACCGAGAAGGAAAAACTCTTTCTTTCAGGAAGAAATATTTACACTGCCTTTTATAATGTCAAAAACCTGGAAACACAATTGATCAATTACACCATTCGTGCTCCTTACTCTGGGGTATTGACTCAGACGTTGGTTGATCAGGGAGTGTTGATCCGCCCCGGACAAAAGCTGGGTGAGTTTATTGACCAGAGTGTTTATGAGTTGGAAGTTGCAGTAAATACTTCTTATGGAGATTTGCTAAGTGTGGGAAAATCGGTCAAGCTTCATAATGTGGAAAAAACACAGACCTGGACTGGTCAAGTTATCAGGGTAAATAGTATGGTTGATCAGGCTTCACAGACCATTCCTACTTTTATTCAGGTGAGTGGAAAAGGCTTAAGAGAGGGAATGTATCTGGAAGCTGACGTAACGGCCAAAGAAGAGAAAAATACTTTTGAGGTCAATCGCAAATTGCTCATCGAGAATGAAAGGCTATTCATCGTTCGTGATTCCGTTCTGGATATGGTCAATGTCGAACCCGTCTACTTCAAGGAGAGTACAGCCATTGTCAAAGGACTGGAAGATGGTACTCTACTCGTAGCCAATGCAATCCCGGGTGCTTATATAGGCATGCCTGTAAAAATATATTCCGACGATAACGGAGCCGCTGATACCAGTGCTTCCACTCAGTAATCTCGCCAGACTCAGCTTTAGATTAACCTAAAATCCGAAAACATGAAAAAGGTAATATCCTATTTTATAAAGTTTCCAGTGGCCGTAAACGTCATTCTGTTTGCGATTCTGGTCTTTGGTATCGGGGGATTTTTGCGAATGAATTATGCATTTTTTCCTCTCACCCCGACTACTCAGATTACTATTAGTATTGCTTATCCCGGTGCTTCCCCTATCGAAATGGAAGAAGGAATTGTACTAAAGATAGAAGATAACCTGAAAGGGATTATTGGTATTGACCGGGTAACTTCTACTTCTTCTGAAAACTCCGCGACGATTACGGTTGAGATCGAGGAAGAATACGACATCAACGATATGATTCAGGAGGTGAAAAATGCGGTTGATCGTGTTCCTTCCTTCCCTGTTGACATGGAGCCTCCGGTGATTGCCAAGCAGGAAAGACTGAACGAAGTTATTAGTATGGCTCTAAGTGGAAAGGATGTACCCCTTCGCACCCTTAAACAAATCTCCTATCTGGTTGAAGACGATATTCGGGCTATGGAAGGGATTTCTCAGGTTCAGGTTACGGGTTTTCCGCAGGAAGAAATTGAAATCGCGGTCAGAGAAAATGATCTCCGCGCACTGGACCTGACCTTTAGTCAGGTATCCCAGGCCGTTGCCCGTGCCAATATTCTGACCACAGGAGGGAATATTAAAACCAATGAGGAAGATTATCTCATCAGGGCGAATAACCGTGCTTATTATGGCGATGAGTTGGACTATATTGTAGTGAGAGCCGAGCCCAACGGCAATGTCATTCGTCTGAAGGATGTAGCCACTGTGAGAGATCGCTGGTCGGAAAATCCCGACCGTATGTATTTTAATGGCAATCCTGCCATTCAGGTCCGGGTGATGACTACCAACGATGAAGAATACCTGCAAGCTTCGGATCAGATGAAGGAATATATTGCAAAATTTAATGCGGAGCGTACCAATGTCCAACTGAATATTACTGCTGACCGTTCGGTACACCTGCGGGAGCGGATTTCTATCCTTTCTGAAAACGGCGTTCTCGGAATTTTACTGGTCCTGATCCTGTTGTCTATATTTTTAAAGCCAAGTTTGGCCTTTTGGGTAGCTTTGGGGTTACCGGTTTCCTTCCTTGGTATGTTCATTATTGTTCCGGATCTGATCACCCTGAACGTCATGAGCTTATTTGGAATGATTGTCGTAATTGGTATTCTGGTGGATGATGGAATTGTTATTGGAGAGAATATCTATTACCATTATGAACAGGGAAAGTCAGCAATCAAAGCTGCCGTTGACGGAACAATGGAAGTGTTACCCGCGATTGTTTCGGCAGTATTGACCACGGTAGTGGCCTTTTCCGCTTTCTTTTTCCTGGAAGGGCGATTTGGTAATTTTTATCATGAAGTTGCAGTGGTGGTTGTAGTTACGCTGCTGTTTTCACTTTTTGAGGCATTGGTTATTCTTCCATCGCACGTCTCTCATTCCCGGGCGATGAATAAAAAGCGGGAAGGTTTCCTGATTAACCGATGGGCGGAAAAACACCTGAACTGGGTACGGGATCAGGTTTATTCTCCCATTCTGCGTTTCATACTTTCCAATCGTCTTTTTGCTCTTACCATTCCCCTGGCATTACTGATTATGACTATCGGTGCTATAATGGGCGGAGTGATCGGGATATCCTTTTTCCCGGCCATTGCCAGTGATCGGGTTGGGATAAATCTTACCATGCCGCAGGGGACAAATGAAATGATTACGGATTCGATTATTCAAAAAATCGAAGAGGCAGCCTGGGTGGTGAATGAAGAGTTTAAAGAAAAGCAGAAGGGCGGGAAATCAATCATGGAAAATATCGTACGCCGGATTGGACCGGGTACTTCCAGAGCCACATTGGAGATAAACCTCCTCCCCGGAGAAGAGCGTTCTTTTCCTTCTAATGTGATTGCTAATGCGATTGAAGACAAAGTTGGGCCGATTTACGGGCCGGAAAGCCTTGTGTTTGGAGCAGGTAGAAATTTTGGGGGATTACCCGTTTCGATTTCTTTGACAGGACATAATATCGAAGAGTTGAAAGGAGCGAAAATTATGCTTAAAGAGGCATTCCGAAATAATCCCCGCCTCAAAGATATCACCGATAATGATCCGGCAGGAATTAAAGAAGTAAAAATTAATCTGAAAGAAAATGCTTATCTCCTTGGCCTACACCTCAATGAGGTTATGTCTCAGGTAAGAGCCGGGTTCTTTGGTCAGCCGGTGCAGCGTTTTCAACGTGGAAGAGATGAAATCCGGGTTTGGGTGCGATACGATCGCAGTGAACGACAGTCGATTAAAAACCTGGATAATATGTGGATTGTTACACCTACCAGGGATCGGGTTCCCCTTTCTGAAATTGCAGAATACTCTATTGCCCGGGGCGATGTTTCGATCAACCACCTCAATGGACTGCGTGAGATTAAGGTGGAGGCAGATCTGAAAAATTCTGATGATAGTTCTTCCGATATTATGGATGACATAAGAAGAAGTATTATTCCGGAAATATTGGCCAGGTATCCGACAGTAACGCCTCGATATGAAGGGCAAAGCCGGGAAGCTGCGAAGGTGACTAATTCCTTTCAAACAGTTCTTCCTGTAATATTTTTATTGATGTACTCGATTATCGCTTTCACTTTCCGGTCATATAGCCAGCCTCTTTTACTCTTTTTGATGATTCCTTTTTGTCTGGTAGGAGTAGCCTGGGGACATTGGATACATGGTTTCCCGCTGAGTATGTTGTCTACACTGGGAATTATTGCACTGATTGGAATTCTGGTGAATGATGGGCTTGTACTTGTCAGTAAGTTCAACGGCTTTTTAAAGGAAGGAATGCCTTTTGAAGAAGCCTTATATGAAGCTGGCCGCTCTCGTTTCCGGGCGATCATGTTGACATCGATTACTACCGTAGCAGGTCTTGCTCCGCTGATTTTGGAAACAGCTCGTAGTGCGCAGTTTCTGATTCCGATGGCAATTACTATTGTTTATGGGATCGCTTATGCCACTTTACTGACCCTGTTTATGTTGCCCTTATTCCTCTATTTTAGCAATTCAATCAAAATTGGTAGGGTGTGGTTATTTACCGGGGAAAAGGTCGGTCGAAGAGATGTCGAAAGAGCGGTAACGGAAGAATTAGTTGAAGAGGAAGCAGTAAAGCATATCTATTAATTGTATCAAATGACGAAAATGAAAATCTTACACGCGGGAATGATATTGGCCATCCTGGGATTGGTGAATATCGCTCCCGCTCAGAATACTTTGACCCCGTCTGAAGTAGTTCGTATTACGCTGGAGAACAACTACAACATCAAAATTGCCAAGAATGATGTTTCGGTGGCAGAGAATAATACCCGTCCGTCTGCCAATGGGTACCTCCCTACAGTGAATGCGACTGGCAGAGCCAATAGCAGCCTGGGGAGTTCAACTCAGAAGTTTAGTAATGGAAATGAAAATAATGTCGTTAACTCCTTTAATTGGGGTAGCAGTGCTTCCATTGGAGCGAATTACACCATTTATGACAAGACACGGGGAGTAACGGTAAACCAATTAAAGGAGGTTGTTCAGCTTTTCGACTTACAATTGCGACAGACCATTGAGAATAATCTCTTCTCAGTCTTTACCAATTATTTTGAAGTAGCCAGACTGACAGCAAATGAAAAGGTTCTGGAGCAAACCCTGGGAGTTTCTCAGCAGCGGCTGCTCAGAGCAAAGTACCAGTATGACTACGGCCAGGGAATCAGGCTGGATGTGTTGAATGCCGAGGTTGATATCAAGCGGGATTCGATCAATTTACTGAACTTGCGAAACCAGTTATCCAACGCAAAACACAATCTCAATTTTGCAATGGGCCAGGAAGTAAGTTCTCTGGTCGAAGTAGATACCCTGGTTGAATATATGAATGGACTGAGCCTTGAAATGTTGTTGAAAGAAGCTCAGGAAAATAATGTTTTGATAGATTTGATAAATCAGAATCTGTCGATTTCTGCTTATGATTTAAAGCTGATTAATGCAGCCCGGTTACCTACCCTGGGAGCCACTACCAGCTATGATTTTAGTTTTTCTGATAATGCCCCCGGAGCTTTTATTGACTTGTCAAGAAGTCGTGGACTGGCAGCGGCATTAAATGTTTCCTGGAATATTTTTGACGGAGGCAGAAGAAAAGTGCAGCGTGACAATACCCAGATAAATATTGAGAGTCAGGTAATTCAGAAAGAACAGATCTTGCAACAGCTGGAAAGAGATGTGGCCAATGCCTGGGAGAGTTATCAGAATGCTTTGTTCGTGTTACAGGCAGAAGCGCAAAACCTTTCAACCAACAGATTAAACTTTCAGCGCACAGAAGAGCTGTTTAGAGTTGGACAGATTACCTCGGTAGAGTTTCGGCAGGCTCAGCTCAATCTGCTGAATGCCGCTACCAATTATAATACAGCCAAATACGCCGCAAAAATCATTGAAATACAATTGATTCAGTTAAGCGGTGGGATATTGGATATGGAGTTTTGATCTGGCTGGTTTTTCGTCAGTATATGTTTAGCGTGAAATTGAAGGTCGGAAGGCCAGATCGTTGCAGGATTTTTTTACATTCAGCTGAGAAAACGCACTAAATACATATTTTCGTTAATAAAAAACTGCCAAAATGTGGGAAGGAATGCATGCATTCCTTCCTTTGCTTTTATAGGGAAGCCTGATCGGCAAAAGTAAAAAAGCAAAATATTCTCATCTTTTGTATATTAAATAACAGTCAAAATATACGCGTAAATATTTACGACATTCCGTAATTGTTATGACCTGAAAATCAGTC
>JAGQVA010000166.1 GCA_020438265.1 Bacteroidota bacterium | reverse complement strand
AGCGACAATTACTCGCAACCAAAACCCTCAAGGAATTTGATAATCTATTGTCCGAAGCAGACTTTATCCGGGTTCATCAATCACACTTGGTGAACGCAGCATATATCAAGGAATTTGTAAAGGTTGACGGAGGGTATATTGTGATGAGTGATGGGACCAATGTGCCTGTTTCTACCCGAAAACGCAGTAGTGTCATTCAGATGATGAGTGATTTGTAAGTCTTTAGCTATTGGCCTTTAGCCTTTGGTTATTAGCTAAAAGCCAAAAGCTAACGGCCAATAGCCATTAACAAAAAAATAAGGGACAGCCCACCACAGCTGCCCCTCTTACTGGATTTCACCTAAGTGAAAAAGAAAATCAACCTATAATCCTAAGGCGTAATATTGCTTGCCCGGATATCCTGCATAGACTCCTTCGAGCAACACTCCACCTTCCTTCGCCTCTAACACTCTCATCAAATTATCCACAGATTTAACTTTTTGTCCATCAACTTTGGTGATGATAAAACCTTCCTGCATCTCGGTTTGACTGCTGATTTTACCACGAGTCAGACTCTTTACCCGCACTCCACTATCCAATCCCAGCTTTTTCAATTCTTCAGAAGACAGATTTTCAAATTCTGCCCCCAGGGCTGAACTCAGTGTGTTCACTTCTGTTTTCTCTACGAGTTCAGTATTTCCGTTCTGATTGCGAAGTACAACCGGAATGGTTTTCTCGCTTCCCTCACGATTGACAGTAATGTCTACTTTATCACCAGGACGAAGTGTTCCAATGGCAACCTGTAACTCAGAGGAAGTTTTGACAGGGGTATTATTAACTCCTACAATGACATCGCCTTTTTTGATACCGGAAGCCAAAGCGGAACCTTCTTCTACCAAACTATCTACATAAACCCCATCATTAAGGGAAAGTGATTTTTCACGGGCCAGATTTCCATCTACATTTCTGATCATTACTCCCAGGAATCCCCTTTGTATGGTTCCATATTTGAGTAAATCTTCCACTACTTTTGCTACAATATTGGTTGGTACAGCAAAAGAATATCCTGAATAAGAGCCTGTCGGGCTGGCAATTGCGGTATTAATTCCAATCAGATCGCCATCCAGATTTACCAAAGCACCTCCGCTGTTCCCAGGGTTTACAGCTGCATCCGTCTGGATAAAAGATTCAATGGCAGAACGGTCTCTTAAAATGTTAATATTTCTTCCTTTGGCACTAATAATACCCGCCGTAACTGTTGAATTCAGGTTATAAGGGTTACCAATCGCCAATACCCACTGTCCAACTTTAGCATTGTCTGAATTAGCCATTTGGATGGAAGGCAGGTTATCAGCTTCTATTTTGAGCAGGGCCAGGTCAGTGGAAGGGTCGGTACCGAGTAATTTTGCTTTAAAGGTCCGATTGTCATAGAGCGATACTTCAATATCATCTGCATCTTCAATCACGTGATTATTGGTAACGATAAATCCACTTTCTTTAATAATTACTCCAGATCCGGTTCCTACTTTCGGCTGGTTACGGTTATACCTTTCGCCGAACTGATCTCCAAAAAATTCCCTGAATGGATCGGGCAGTACATATTGATTATTGCGGTCCCGCTTTGAACTTGTAATCGTGGATTTGATATGAACGACCGCTGGCATTACCTTTTCAGCCGGATAAGTAAAATCCATTACCGCCAAGTTACCATCCTTATCATACTTTGTTGGAACGGAAGGCAGACTGGTTGAATGTTCTATTCGATAAACGTTTTCCTGTTTCTTGTCAAATATTTTAAAAGCTCCCAGGGTAAAAGCGCTACCCAACATGGCAGAGAGCACGATAAAAGCAAATTTTTTCATTGTTGATCCTCCTATAAAGTTAAAAATCAATAGGAAATACGCCCTGCCGCTCTTAAGAGTTTGTTAGAGTCCTGTTAATGTTATGTTAATCAAAAAAGCCCGGCAAATCCGGGCTTTTACAATACGAATAATCAAAATTCAGCAACCTTAAAAATCAATCTTATAGCTAATAATCGGTAAAACAGAAGCTCCTCTCAAAGCTACTTCCACTTCCTCTTTTGCATCATATTCACGGTATTCGGGGATAGAACTGGAAAACAGATTTTTGATCTGAATAGCCCAGGTTCCTGTATATCTTGGACGATTGCTTTTATAGGTAAAAGTAAAATCAAAGATATATAATGGAGTTTCCCTCATTTCGTACGGACGTGTTTCATCGTAAATGGTCTCTCTGTACAACCGGGACTGATCCAGGTCAATCGGTGTATAAGGCCGTCCCCCAAAGGCTGATAATGTTCCATTCAGTCCCAGGAAATTATTATATCCTTTTTTCTTCCCAACCCTCCATTCTTTGCCTCCGAGCAGATTTACTTTATAGCCAAGGTCAAAAGCTGTACTATGCTCTACTCCTGCGGCATCTGTATATTTGGAATCGAAAAAGCTACCATTCACCATAAAATAGACTCCTTTTCGCGTAAATCTTTCCAAACCGATATCGATACCCATATTGGTACTCGTGCCCAGGTTTTCCAATACCCTCAACTGATTGAGCTCATCGATATTTACTACTGAATAGGTTCCTCCAACTTCTACAGGAACATTAAACAATCGCTGATAATATCCTTCCAGTCTAAATTTCAGGAAATCAGAAATAAGCGCATAATATCCCAGCACCAAATGATGCGTTTTTACAAAATCAAGATCCATATTGGGTCTGGCCAGGGTATCTATACCCACTTCCTGAACCCTGGTCATATAGGTTCCAAAACTTTCTATTCTGCTATGCAGTCCATAACCCAGGGAAATACCGTGGCGAGGTTTGAACTGATACTTCAGACTTGCCCGAGGCTCTACAGAGTATTTATCATTCAAATCATAATAGAGGAAATGGACACCCAAATTCGCAGACAGTTTAGAAGAAAACCTGAATTTCGACTGCGAATAAGCCTGAAAAGAGAAAGTTCGTCCCCTTTCGTCAGCACGGGTAAAGAGGAAATTCTCTACATAATTATACTTTTTGGAAAGATAATCGTGATGGGTAGAAGTCAGAATAATTCCCGTTTTATTGGTATGCCGTGCAGAAAAACTATGTTTTAAAGAAGTGGTAAACGTTACCGGCAGGCTTTTGTATTCGTTGGTTTCGCGATCGCGAAATTCGAGATTGTCCTCCAGGTAATTTTTATTATCTCTGAGATAACTGTAAGAACCTACCAATACTGAGCGCAAAACAGAACGCTGTCCAATGAGCAATTGATGAGTCAGTCCAACCGCCGCCATATCCGAAGCCAGTACATTTTCAAACCGGTCAAGATCTGCTTCCCAAAGACTGGAATCGGTAACAGCTTCACGAAGGCGATTACTTCTTCCTCCAATTCCAAACAAACCAAATGTTCCCGCTTTTTCAGTAGGCATATTCAGTTTAAAAGAAATATCCTGATAGGTTGGCAGCGTCAGATAATTGATCATCAAATTGGCCAGGCCGAAGGTAGAATAACGATAATTTACCAGATAAGAAGCTTTCCCTCCTTTACGAAAAGGGCCTTCCGCAGCCAGATCGATCCCCAGCACACCCGCCTGAATGGCGTAAGCTCTTCGGTTTGTATTTCCATTGCGAAATTTTATATCAAAAACCCCTGAAGTTGCATTGCCATACTCAGCGGGAAAAGCTCCCGTAAAAAAATCAGAATTCGCCAGGACCTGATTACTGAATATAGTAAATGTGCCCGCAGAACTTCCTATCCGTGCAAAATGATTGGGATTAGGAATATCCACGCCTTCAAGGCGGTAAAGCATCCCACGGGGAGAATTCCCCCTGATCGAAATCACATTCTCAGAGATAAATGGAGTCGCAATTACTCCGGGGAGGTTGGCCGACAACCGAATCGGATCATCCAGGCCACCCGCAAATTTACGGGTTTCTTCCACCTCAAAGGAAATGGCACTCACCATGGCCATTTCATTATTAGGCCGCCCTTTTTGACGATCTGGAGAAAGTACGACCTCTTCCATGTCATACAGGGTTTCTTCCAGACTAATTTCCAGAAGACTTTCTTTTCCTGACGAGACCAAAACTCCCGACTGGATAAAGGGTTGATATCCTTCGGCAGAAATTAATAAATCATACCTCCCGACGACGAGGTTAATGATCCTGAATTCTCCATCAGAATTTGTAGTATAAACAGGTGATTCTTCGCCCTCTTTCAGGATAGAAATTTCAGCATTTTTAACTGTCTGACCGGTATAGGTATTGGTCACAAATCCGGCTATAGAACCTGTAAGTGTTTGAGAATATAACTCGGTACTAATCAGGCTAATATATATCAGAGCGAGTATCTTTCCAGCGAATATTTTGTACATGAGGTAAGATCTTTTTTAACTGGTAAAAAATACGATCCACAAAGGTCCGTATATTTGTATTTGAGGGCAAAAATAAAAATGCCGGATTTCGTAGAAGCAGTGAAAAATAACGCTAGAAGGTGACTTTTGTCATTTTATGTGAAGTAATGATTATAAAAAAATCTTTCCCGATACCGTGGGTTGTTTTGTATCTTTGAGTAAAATTGAAATTTGCTCCGAAAATTATCGCATATATTCCTGCCTTTGCTTTGGGGATGGTACGCCACAGGCTATTCCCAGCAATTTGATTTCAGGAATTATTCAGTTGGAGACGGACTGGCGCAATCGCAGGTTTATTCTCTGATTGAAGACCAAAGAGGGCTGATCTGGCTCGGAACACGTGGGGGAGGTTTGAGCCAATTTGATGGAAAAGAATTTCAGACCATCACTACCAATGAAGGGTTAATTAATAATTACATTCTCTCCCTTGAAGAAGATCATAAAGGAGGAATCTGGATCGGCACCGACAATGGACTAAGCTATTATAACGGCCAGACAATCAGAAATTTCCTAAAAAATGACACCATCCCCACTCATGTTTATACGATCTATCAAGCTTCTGATGGAGTTATCTGGATTGGTACGAATGCAGGCATTTACACCTATACAGAAGACTCTCTGATCAATTATTCACAAAAAGAAGATTATTATCCACCACGACCCAATGAAATTATGGAAGATAGCCAGGGACAACTCTGGATCGCTCATAATAAAGGAATTACCAAAATTGATGAAGGAAAACGCACCACTTATGCTACCAAAAGCGGCCTTCGTGATTTGCTCATCAATGCCGTTGCAGAAGATTCGGCGGGAAATATCTGGTTGGGCTCATATAATGGCATTATCAGTCGATGGTCAGGGCGAAGATTTGAAGAAGTATTGAATGGAGATATTCTGGACGGGGCACTAATTTTCGATATTCACTTTGATAAGGAAGGCTCCCTCTGGATTGCAACACAAAACCGGGGAGTAATCATCTGGAATCCTGATGACAGCACAAAAATTGTCCTTGATGAAAGCGTAGGGCTTTCCACCAATCACGTCAGAGCGATTCTTCAGGATTCTTGGGGAAATATGTGGTTTGGTAGCTCTGGAGGAGGGATCAGCAAATATTACGGCCAGCAATTTATTCATTATGACCAGAGGTCAGGACTTCAGGGAAAAATGATTTATGCACTTTGGGAAGATTCTGACTGCCGAATCTGGATGGGAGTTTCGGGTAAAGGGGTCGCAGTTTATGACCGAAGCCGTTTTACCTATTTTGACAGCAGCAATGATTTTAAAGATATAAAGGTAAAATCCATTTTCCAGGACAGCAAAGGCAGAATCTGGATTGGTACCGAAGGGCAGGGAGTAACCGTTTATGCCGATTCCACTTTTTCTACCTATAACGGATCTAATGGGCTGAGCGGTAACTGGATCAGAGATATTCTTGAAGATCAGCAAGGTGATATGTGGATTGCTACTGCCGGGGGAGGAATTACCCGAATTATTGAAAAAATTGATACCATTGATGCAGAGATAGATTCTACCGTTAGCACTTTTAAATTTTCTCAATATAATGAGCGTAAAGGGCTTTCGGAAGGGCGAATCAACGATCTTCACCTGGATAAATGGGGACGGATCTGGTTTGCCACAGAAAATAGCGGAATTGGATATCTCAGGGGTGATTCTGCCATTGTTAATATTCGGCTAAAAGGAGGTTTGCAGGAAAATTCAGTCAGATCTATCGCAGAAGATTCCTACGGTTATCTCTGGATAGGTACAGCCGGAGGAGGAGTGAGTAAAACGTTCATTTATCAGGATACCGCAGAATATGAATTTACCAATCACCAGGAAGGATTAACTTCAACCAATATTTATCTTCTGGCTTTTGACGACATTGGCAATTTGTGGATTGGGACAGAAAAAGGTATGGATAAAGCCAATCTGGATGTTGATCGCAATATTATTGATATCAAACATTTTGGCCAATCTGAAGGATTTGTAGGAATTGAAACCACACAAAACGCTGTGATTAAAGACAGGGAAGGCAATCTCTGGATTGGCACGATGAATGGTCTGACCAATTATAACCCCCGCACCAATATCTCCAATCCCAAACCTCCCATTCTCAACATTACTCAGGTACGACTTTTTTATGAGGCATTGGAAGACAACCCCAGGTATAAAGACTGGGTTACAGACTGGGGGCAACTCAAACCAGGGTTAACTTTGCCTTATAATCTCAACCATCTGGGTTTTGAATTTAAAGGAATTGATCATGATAATCCGGAGCAGGTACGGTATCAATGGCGTTTGAGAGGTTCGGAAGCAGACTGGTCGCCGATCAGCAAAAAAACTGATGTAACCTACTCGAATTTACCTCCAGGAGATTATACTTTTGAAGTCAGGGCATGCAATGAAGACGGAATCTGGACAGAAGTACCTGTCAGTGCATCTTTTAGCATTCTTCCCCCATTCTGGGATTTATGGTGGTTTCGGGCTGCGGTAATAGGAGGAATCATTCTGATTATTTTGATCATTGCTGCACGCTGGGTAAATCAGGTAAAGCGCAAAGCGAGAGAAGAAAAAGAGCGGCTGGAAATGGAGAAAAGTTTGCTTGAATTAGAGCAAAAGGCCCTCAGGCTTCAGATGAACCCGCATTTTATCTTTAACGCACTGAATTCTATTCAGGGAATTATTACCCTGAGAGACGCCAAAACAGCCCGTTATTATCTGGCCAAATTTTCCAAGCTGATGCGTTTGGTATTGGAGAACAGTCGTGAACCACTGATCACGCTGGCAGGGGAAATTCAGACGCTGGATAATTATCTTTCACTGGAACAGTTCAGCAGGGGGGACAGCTTTGATTATAGTATCGAACTGGGAGATGATATTGACGATGAAGCATATTTAATTCCACCTATGATTTTGCAGCCTTTTATTGAGAATGCGATTATTCATGGCGTTGCTCATTTAAGCTATAAAGGCAAAATTAAAGTCAAATTTTCTCAGGTCAATAACCAGATCGAGTGTACCATTACAGCTAATGGCGTAGGGCGAAAAAAAGCTGCTGAAATCAAGAGTCAGCGGGAACATCATCATAAGTCTACCGCTTTGATCGTGACGCAGGAAAGGTTGAATATCCTTAATCCGGGAGAAGCTCAGAGCATTGAAATACGGGATTTGGTTGCTCCTGATGGCGATCCTGCCGGGACAGAGGTTGTGGTGCGAATTCCGATTAAGGAGGTTGTGGAATAAATTATTAATGAAGTAGATTAAAATACAAAAAAGTCAGAAGTCAGATTTCAGAAATCAGAAGAAAAAAGTACTTATCTCCTCTTAAATTTGATTTCTGCCCTCTGACTTTCTGATCTATCAGTTTGTCTAACTGATTATACTTGGCTCATCTGTTGTAGAATAACACCCTATGAAAACCCTTTTCAAAATCATCGCAGGCATTATCATCTTCTTCCTTCTTACCCTCATTACCCAGGTAGGAGGAATTATCTGGCTCATGTGTTTGCCATTGTTTTTCTATATAAATTCTCGTTATCCCACATACAAACGCTGGCTAAAACCTGCTGTTTTTCTCATAGTTTATTGTTTTTTCACCTTTGTCATTATTCCTCCCATTGCAGGAATCTGGGGAAGAAAACCCCTCCCCTTTTTCGGAAAAGATGGCCTAAAACCATTAAACCGAATGACCTGCCTGCTTAATCGTCATTACGTCCGCCTCGAACTGGAAACCCTGGTTTTGGACGCAACTGAGAAAATGCGACAAAAATATCCAGGTTCAGTTGTGGCTTATATGGATGCCAATCATCCTTTTTATAATGGTTATCCTCTTATTCCTCACATCAGCCATTCAGATGGAAAAAAGCTGGACATTGCCTTTTTCTGGAAAAATGCCAAAGACGAACCGCTTCACCGCAAGGCGCGAACTTTCATTGGCTATGGAGGATCAGAAAATCCCAATAAAGGCGAGTATAATACCACCAAAGATTGTGAAGCCAAAGGTTACTGGCAATATGGGTTGATGAATAAAATCATACCCAAAGCCAATCCGAAAAAGGTCATCTTCGATCTTGAGCGAAACCGTGATTTCATGCGCATTCTGGCGACTCACCCTCGTACTGGCAAGATTTTGATTGAACCACATCTGGAAGATCGCCTTGGGCTTAGGGGATATAATAAAGTGAGATTTCATGGCTGTCATGCAGTGAGACATGACGATCATTTGCATTTGCAGCTTTGATTGATCTTATCTTTAGGGTTAAAACCCAGTCTTTACATTTAACTACAAACACCAACGCTACCACTGCATCATGTCAATCCGTCAATTATTTCTGGGAATAATTTTCCTGATGGGAGTAAATACTATTTCTGGTCAAAAACCATCGCCCCGGCAAATGGATCAACTTATTTCCGACCAGTTAAAACAAACCCTGATTACCCACCGCGAATTCGTCAGTATCCCTAATGATGCTGCCTTTCCGGAGGATATGAATAAAAATATTGTCTGGCTCAAAGCTGCTTTTGAAAAGGTAGATTTTTCTGTACAAGTCCTGGAAACAGGCAGCATTCCATTGGTTTTTGCGCAAAACAAACCCAAATCAAAAAACAAAACCATCCTTTTTTACCTTCACATGGATGGCCAATCTGTAGATCCGGCTTTATGGGATCAGAAACATCCTTTTGAACCTGTATTGAAAGAAAACAATCCGGA